>JAPLOK010000433.1 GCA_026400775.1 Alphaproteobacteria bacterium
AGGGCAATGACCAGTATCTGGTCGAAGACGCGACCGACATCATCACCGAAGCCGCGAACCAGGGCACCGACACCGCCTGGGTTTCAGCCACGGGCTGGACCATGTCGGCGCATGTCGAGATCCTCCGCATCTACGGCGCTGGCAGCGGCGTGACTGGCAGCGCCAATGGTGATGTGATGGTCGCCAATTCCGGCGTGGCCAGTTCCATCGATGGCGCCGGTGGCGATGACGTGCTCTGGGGCGGCAATGTCGCGCACACGCTGAATGGCGGCGCGGGCGATGACATCATCCGCGGCCAGGACGGCGCCGTCTCCATGATCGGCGGCGCGGGCAACGACCAGTTCGTGATCGGCCACATCGGCGCCACCATCACCGAGAACGCCGATGAAGGCACCGACACCGCCTGGCTCGCGGTCAACAACTGGACCAATTTCGCCCATGTCGAGATCGTGCGCATGGCTGCCCTTGGGGTGGTGCGCCTGACCGGCCAGAACGGCGCCGAGGATCTGGTCGCCAACCAGGCCGAGGCCAGCCGGATCGACGCGCGCGGCGGCAACGACGTGCTCTGGGGCAGCGGCTTTGCCGACACGCTGAACGGCGAGGCCGGCGATGACATCATGCGCGGCCAGGGCGGTGCCGACAGCATGGCCGGCGGCGCGGGCAATGACCAATATGTGGTCTTCAACAACGGCGCCACCGTGACCGAAGGCGTCGATGCCGGCTACGATATTGTCTATTTCGCCGGCACCGACACCTTCTCGATCGGTGACAATGTCGAGGAGGCGCGTCTGGTCGCCGATGGCACCGGGCTTGTGGGCAATGCGCTGGCCAATCTGCTGGTGGGCAACAACGCGGGGCTTGCCTCCCTGGTCGATGGGGCGGGCGGGGCGGACACCATCTGGGGCACGGCCGCGGCCGATACGCTGATCGGCGGCGCGGGCAATGACATCATTTACAGCCAGGGTGGTGCAGACCGCGTGCTCTACAACGCCACCGGCTGGGGTTACGACCAGGTGGCGGGCTTCACCGCCGGCCAGGCGAGAATCCAGTTCGCCGGGACCAGCGGTGTGACGCAGTTCAGCCAGCTTGCGCTGAACAGCGCCGGCGGCAACACGCAGGTGGAATTCGGCGGCTTCGCCATCCTGGTGTTTGGCATGGCCAGCATGACGGCCGCGGACTTCATCTTCGGCTGAGCACCGCCGCCTCATCCGCGGCGGAGACCGGCATCGCCGCGATCTCCGCCAGGCTCACCGGTTTGACCGGGTTGCGCGCGCGCAGCGGGGCCACTTCCGCCGGGCCTGCACCGCGGGCGGCGGCGATGGTCTCGACCAGGGTCAGCGCGCATTGCCGGCCCTGGCACGGCCCCATGCCGCAGCGCAGGAAGGCCTTGGCCTGGTTGGGGCCGGTCGCACCCGCCCGCGCGGCGTCGATCAACGCCTGGCCCGTCACCTCCTCGCAGCGGCAGGCGATGGCATCGGGGGCTGCGCGGCGTTGCGCGGGGCTGGGCAGGTAGAGCGCATCCAGGAAGGCGCGGCCCCTGCCCCAGGCCGCGCGCCGCTTCTGCCAGCGCCCGGCGCGTGCATCGCGCGCAGCGGCATCGATCCGCCCCAGCGCGCATAAGGCGGCGAGTGCGGCGATGCGCCCGGTACACTCGGCCGCCTCCGCGCCCGCAATCCCCCCGCCATCACCGGCCACCGCGATGCCGGGCACCGAGCTCTCGCCCCAACCATCGGTCACGGGCGTGAAGCAGGCCTGGTCCTCGCGCCACTCCAGCGCGCAGCCGGCGGCCTGGGCCAGGTTCACATGCGGCACCACGCCCTGGTGCAGCAGCACGTGGTCAGCCAGCGCCTCGCCACGCGGCCAGGTCACGCGCAGCCCGTCGCCCGCCTGTTCGATGCGCAGAGAGGCTGCGCGCTTGACCGGCACCGCGCGCAAGCGCCGCAGCAACGCCAGGCCTTTCCAGCCATAATGGGATACCAGGAAGCCCGGCAGATGCGGCAATGCCCGCCACATATTGCCCGCCGGCCGAGTCTCCAGGATCAGCGCCGGCGGCGCGCCAGCGGCGATCGCCTGCGCCGCGTAAAGCCACAGCAAAGGCCCCTGCCCGGCCAGCACCACCCTGCCCTGCGGCACCAGGCCCTGCGCCTTGAGCATGGTCTGCGCCGCACCCACGGTCATCACGCCCGGCAGCGTCCAACCCGGAACCGGCATCGGCCGTTCCAGCGCGCCAGTGGCGATGATCACGCGCCGCGCCTCGACCATCCGCGCCACGCCGGCCACCGAAAAGCCCAGCGTGGCACCGGGGTCGAGATGCCAGATGGTCGCACCGGGGATGTATTCGGCATTCGTCCCGCGCGCCGCCTCGAACAGCTTGCGTGCTGGCCGATAGCTGCGCGCCAACAGCTTCAGCGGCTCGGCAATGCCGCGATAGACCTGTCCTCCAGGCGAGGCGTTCTCATCCAGCCACAACACCCGCACACCGTTGCTGCCCCCTTGGCCCGCCAGTTCCGCCACCGCCGCCATGCCGGCAGGCCCCGCGCCGAGGACGGCCACATCATACATCGCGCTTGCCCCGCTGCCGCCGCACCACCATGCCAGGCGTCAGCGCCACCATGCAGCCTTGCCGGTTGGCCACACCGTCGATCTCCACGAGGCAATCAAAGCACACGCCCATCATGCAATAGGGGCCGCGCGGCGCGCCGCTGACCGCGGTGTCGCGCGGGGCGCGCACGCCCAGCGCCAGCAGCGCCGCGGCCACGCTGTCGCCGGTCTGGCCCTGGACCGCTTCGCCCTCAAAGGTGAAGGCGATGGCCGTGGTCTCACGCAGCCTGCGGAACATCGAACCTCCGTGCGGAAAACGGTGCCAGCGCCGGGTCCAGACGCCCCGCCGCGATCATCGGCGCCAGCAATTCCGAATGGGCGGCCGCCAGCGTCACACCCGAATGGCAGGTGGCGACGAAGGCGCCGGGTGTGGCGACCGACTGGTCATAGATCGGGAAACCATCGGGGGACATTACCCGCAGCCCGGCCCATGTGCGCACCACATTCAGCCCGCCCAGGACCGGGAACATCCGCTGCGCCCGCTGCGCCATGACGGCGATAATGCCAGGGCCGGTGCGGGTATCGGCCGGCTCTTCCTCCTTGCTGTCGCCGATCATCACGCTGCCTTCGTCGGTCTGGCGCACGGTGATGGTCGCGTGGTGCAGGAAGGGTGCGGCCTTTTCCGTCACCAGGATCTGCCCGCGCTGCGGCCGCACTGGTGCGGCGAGGCCGACCATCGGCGCCAGCCGCGCATTGCCCAGCCCCGCGGCCAGCACCACGCGTGCCGCCGCGATGTCACGGCCCGCGCAGCGGATCAGGAAGCCGCCGCCTGGCTGCGGGATGATGGTCTGCACCGGCATGTCCGGCAGGTAGGTCGCATCGCGCGCCAGGGCACTGGCATGCAGCGCGCGGAACAGCCGCAGCGAATTCACATCACCATCCAGCGGGCAGAAGACACCGCCCACCACATCGCGCCCGATCGCGGGCATGGCGCGCGCGATGGTGGCGTGGTCCTGCACCTCCCACGGGATGGCGTCCCAGCCGGGCTGGTTGTGCAGGCGCATCATGGCGGCGCGGCGCGCATCCAGCTCGTCCTCGGACAGTGCCAGCGCATAGCCGCCATTCTGCCGCAGCCCGGTGGCGATGCCGGTCTCCGCGCGCAACGCTTCGGCGAAGGCGGCCCAGGCGGCGGCCGAACGCTGCGTCCAATGCCCATAAGGCGCGAGCCCCATACCCTTGGACTGCACCCAGACGAGGGCGAAATTGGCGCGGCTGGCGCGGGCCGCGATATCGCCCTCATCCAGGATCGCGCAGCGCAGCCCTTGCCCCGCAAGCCCGCGCGCGATGGACAGGCCCACCACGCCACCGCCGATCACCGCTGCATCGAAATCCCGCATGCACGCAGCGTGACAAGGCCGCGCCGCGCTGTCCATCGCCGCCTGCCCAAAGCGGCGGCGGCGCGCGGCCCGGTTGCATCGCGGCGCGGCAGAGCCCGCCCCGGGCGCTGCGAAGCCGCCAGCGGATCACTGGCGATGGCCCCCCGCGCATGGAAATCCTGCGCCATCCAGGGAGACGCCTCCATGCCCATCAGCCGCCGTGCCGCCCTTGCCGCCCCCGCCATCCTGACCATGCCGCTTGGTGCGAGCATCGCCGAGGCGCAGACCGCCCAGCCCCTGCGCATCGGCATGTCGATCGGTGACATCCCGCGCATGTGGGGCGGGCCGGAAGCCGGCTTCGAGGGCATCCGCTTCGGTGGCTACCTGGTCTATGACAGCCTGGTCCTGTGGGACCTCTCGCGCGCTGATGCGCCCTCAGGGCTTACGCCGGGCCTGGCCACGGAATGGCGGCCCGATCCGGCCAATCGCCGGCGCTGGATCTTCACACTGCGGCCCGGCGTGGTGTTCCATGATGGCAGCCCCTTCAACGCCGATGCCGTGCTGTGGAACCTCGATTCCATCCTGACCAGCAGCGCGCCGCAATTCGACGGGCCGCGTTCATCCCTGGTGCGCACGCGGCTGACCAGCGCGGCGTCCTGGGAAAAGATCGACGAGTTCACGGTGGCCATCACCACCCACGAACCCGATGGCATGTTCCCCTACCAGATGAGCTTCATGTGGGTGGTCAGCCCCGCGCAATGGCGCAACCTGGGCGGCGACTGGCAGCGCTTCATGCGCGAACCCTCGGGCACCGGGCCGTACCGGCTGGTCAGTGTCACGCCGCGCCAGCGCGCCGAGTTGGAGCCCAACACCCGCTACTGGGACAGCCGGCGCATTCCGCGCGTGCCGCGCACCGTGCTGCTGCCCATCCCCGACGGGCCGGCGCGCGTGGCCGCACTGCGCGCCAACCAGATCGACATCGCCGAGAGCCTACCGCCGGATGCCATCCCGTCATTGCGCGCGGCGCGCTTTCAGATCGTGCAGAACAGCTACCCGCATATCTGGACCTGGCGGCTGAATGTGAATCCGGGCAGCCCCTTCCATGATGTGCGGGTGCGCCAGGCAGCGAATCTGGCGATCGACCGCGACGGCATGGCGACCATGCTGGAGGGCAGCGCGCAGGCAGCGCTCGGCAAGGTGACACCCGACCACCCCTGGTTCGGCAACCCCTCCTTCCGGCTGCGCTTCGACCTGGCCGAGGCACGGCGGCTGATGCAGGCGGCGGGCTACGGGCCACAGCGGCGCGCGGCGGTCTCGGTCATCATGCCGGTCTCGGGCGGCGGGCAGATGGTGCCACAGCCGATGAACGAGGCGCTGCAGGCGCAGCTGCGCGAGGCCTTCTTCGATGTCTCCTTCCAGCCGGTGGATTTCGCGACCGCCCTGAACCAGCTGCGCGCCGGCGCGCGCGACGCATCGAGCCGCGGCGGGCATGCGCTGAACATTGCGATCCCGTCGATCGACCCGACCACGGGCTGGATCATCTATGACAGCCAGCTGGTGAACCCACGCGGCGTGAATTGGGGCGGCTACAATTCACCAGCGGTGGATGCGGCGCTGGCCGCGGCCCGCGCCGAATTCGAACCGGCCGCGCAGAACGCCGCCATGGGCCGGCTGCACAACATGCTGGTCGAGGAGGCGGCAGGGCTGTTCGTGGTGCATGACCTGAACCCGCGCGGGCTTTCGGCGCGGGTGCGCGGCTTCGTGCAGGCGCGCAACTGGTTCCAGGATTATACGCAGATCAGCTTCGGGTAAGGGGCGCCGGGTGGGTGGGGGTCTGGGGGAGAGGAAAGCCCTTCCCCAGGGCTACCGCCCACCAAGCGCACCCTTCCCGTAGCTTACCCGCGCGCGACCTTCACCGCGCTCTTCGCCGCATTCACCATCAGCCCGACCTCATTGGCGATGGTGACGAGCTTGAAGCCCATCTTGATCATGCGGTTCGCGTATTCCGGCGTGCCATTGTGCAGGCCCGCCGCGATGCCGCGCTTGGCCGTCGCGTTCAGCAGCTTGTCGTAGAGACCCAGGATGAACGGGTCCTCCACATCCAGCTTCGGCGTCAGGCCATAGCTGAAGGACAGGTCCGACGGGCCGATATAAATGCCGTCGATCCCGCCCACATCGAGGATGGCGTCGATATTCTCCACCGCCTGCTTGGTCTCGATCATCGGGATGACCAGGATTTCGTCATTGGCGGTCTGCTGGTAGCCGCCGGCGCTGCCATAGGCGCCCGCGCGGATCGGCCCGTTGGAGCGTGTGCCGCCCGGCGGATATTTGGAATAGCGCACCAGGGCGGCGGCTTCTTCCGGCGTATTCACCATCGGGCAGATCACGCCATACGCGCCGGCATCCAGCACCTTGCCCACGATGCCGGGCTCGTTCCACGGCACGCGCACCATCGGTACCGCGCCCGAGCCTGAGGCGGCGATGCCCTGGAAGCAGGCGACGCAGCTTTGGTAGTCCTGCACGCCGTGCTGCATATCGACTGTCACGCTGTCCCAGCCGCATTGGCTGTACATCTCGGCGGAGAAGGCATTGGGGATGGCGAGCCAGCCATTCACCACGGCCTTGCCGGCTTTCCATGCTTCCTTGACCTTGTTGGGCACGCCTTCCTCCTGTTGGGTTATGGCCGAAGGCTATGCCCCGCCCTGCCCCATATCAATCCCCCGGCCTGATCCCTGCCGCTTGAATCACGCGCGCGAGTTTTGCCAGCTCCGCATCGCGAAACGCCAGAAAATCCGTGGCATTGCGATAGACGATAGGGGTCGCGAGCCGCTGGAAGCCCTCGATCACCGCGGCCGCGCGCAGCGCGCGTTCGCAGGCGGCATCGAAGCGCGCGATGATCTCAGCCGGCGTGCCAGCCGGCACGAAAAGGCCAGACCAGATGCCATAGACAATGTCATGGCCCAGCTCGCGCAGGGTGGGTGTGTCGGGGAATTCCGGCACGCGGCGTTCGGCCAGGATGGCCACGGGGTGCAGGTTGTTGGCGCGCAGCGTGCCTGGCTGGTCGGCGAAGATGCCGACATCACCGCGCATCAGGCTGACAATGGCCTCGGCATTCCCGCGGAAGGGGATATGCGTCATCTCCACACCCATCGCGCGCGCCATGGCGACGGTCGCGATATGCGGCATCGAACCTGGCCCGGTGGAGGCATAGTTGAAGGCGCCCCGGGCTTCGCGCGCGCGGGAAGCGACTTCGGCCAATGTGCGTGGCCCGCCGGGCGCGCTCATCACCACCACGGGCGTGTCCGCCACCTGGCAGACCGGCACCAGATCGGCTGGGCGATACGGCAGGTCATTGCGGAAATTGGGCTGGATGGCGATGGCGCCGATCGGGCTGAGCAGGATGGTGTTGCCATCGGGCCGCGCGCGTGCGACCTCGGAAGCGCCGATCACGCCCGCGGCACCGATGCTGTTCTTGACCACCACCTGCGTGCCGAGGGCGGCGGAGAGTTCCGGCGCCAGCAGCCGCGCCATCAGATCCGATGGGCCGCCGGCCACGAACTTCACCACGATGGTGATGGGTCCGGTCTGTGCCCGCGCCGGCAAGGCGACAGCGAGCAGCACCGCGAATGCGGCCAGGATACGCATGGTGGTCCTCCCTTGTTTTGGGAGAGGCTACACCACGTGCAGGCCAGCGGTAGCCGATTTCTCGCGATGCGGCTTCACCACGATCTCGACATCCTGACCGAGGGCGACCAGGAACCGCAGGAGCCGCTCGACAGAGAATTGTCGGAAGTCGCCGCGCAGCATTTTGGATACGTCTGGCTGCCTGACACCGAAGAGCCGCGCCGCCTCGGTCTGCTTCAACCCGCGTTCGCGCAGCAGCAGGTCGATCTTGTAGACCAGCTTCGCCTTCACGAGATGCTCCTCGGCCTGAGGCAATCCGATATCGGCGAAAACATTGCCGGTCGTCTTAGGGTGTTCAGTCCCTCTGGTCATGGTCGGGTCTCCCGGAGGTGGCGTTCAGCCTCGCGCAGGCGTTGGTCAATGAGGCGCAGCTTGGCCTCTGGCGTCGCAATGCCCTTGCGTGATTTTTTCTGGAAGGCGTGCAGCACATAGACCGCCGCCGCAAAGCGCACGGTGTAGATCGTGCGAAACGTATCGCCATCATGATCGCCGACGATCTCGACGACAGCACCACCACCATGGCCTTTCAGCGTCTTGACCTTGCGATGCCTCCCACCCCGCTGCGCGACAAAGAGCGCATAGCCCATCTCGGCTTTCACCGGGTCCGGAAAGGCACGGAAGTCGCGTTGGCTGGACGCGATCCAGACAACCGGCTTGAGCTAGGTATCGTCGACCATGCTGGCAAACCATTATAGTGATTTCACTATAATGTCGAGCATCTTTTGATCGCGCGCGATCTGGTCCCAGCCCGGCCATCAAGCGTAGCCAGCGCGCGAAGCGGCGTGCAAGCTTCATGCATGTGGACCGTGACGCATGACACGGCGGCGCTGCGCGATGTGCTGCTGGCCCCGCCCGAGCATTTCCGCTGGCTGCCGCTGAACGCCGTGGCGCGGCGCGCATTGGCCGAGGCAGGCCAGGCGCCGACCATCGCGCAGGTCGCGGCCCAGCACGCCGAGCTTGCGCATGCCCTGACCCAAGGTGGCGCTCGGCTGCACATGCTGCCCGCCGAGCCCCACCTGCCCTATCTGGTGTACACGCGTGACCCTGCGGTGGTGGCACCTTGGGGGCCGGTTCTGGGCCAATGCATGCGCCCCGAAAGGCGCGGCGAATACGCGCCGCATCTGCGCTTCTTCGGCGCCTTCTGGCAGCTGTCCAATGCCGGCACGCTGGAGGGTGGCGATGTGCATCTGATCGCGCCGGGCTTCGCCGCGATCGGCGTCTCCGGCGGCCGCACTGATGAGGCGGGTGCGGCGCAACTGGCCGGCTGGATGCGCGCGGAAGGCTGGCAGGTGGAGCTGGTGCGCTTTGACGAGCATTTCCTGCACCTGGACCTGATCTTCGCCATGGCCGCCCCTGGCCTGGCTTTGGCCTGCCGCGATGCGCTGGATGCGGGCTTTCTCCAGGCGCTGGCGTCGCATGGTGTGCGCCTGCTGGATGTGACCTATGCTGAGTCGATGCAACTGCACGGCAATGTGTTGCCGCTGGGTGGCGGGCGGCTGGTCTCGGCACGCGAGGCCACGCGCGTCAACGCGATGTTGCGCGCCGAGGGGCTGACCGTGCTGGACCCCGCGCTGTCAGTCTTTACGATGGGCGGTGGCGGGCCGCGTTGCATGACCTGCCCGCTCAGCCGCCAGGATACACCATGAACAATATCGCTACCCGCCCCGTGGACACCGTCATCGCTGCCGCGCCCGAATTCCTGGCCGACCGCATCACGGTCAATGACGCGTTGCGCCAGCAGCATGCGCGCGGCGAGGATACCAGCACGCCCACCCTGCCCGACGCCGTCGCCTTCGTGGAAACCACCGAGGAGGTCAGCCGGCTGCTCGCGCTGTGCAACCAGCATGGCGTGCCAGTGGTGGCCTTCGGTGCCGGCACCAGCCTGGAGGGGCATGTGAACCCGGTGCGCGGCGGGATTTCGGTGGATCTGTCGCGCATGAACCAGGTGCTGGAGGTCAGCGCCGAGGACATGGATTGTCTGATCGAGCCGGGTGTGACGCGCCAGCAATTGAACGAATATCTGCGCGACCAGGGGCTGTTCTTCCCGGTGGACCCCGGCAGCCATTGCACCATCGGCGGCATGTGCGCGACGCGCGCTTCCGGCACCAATGCGGTGCGCTACGGCACCATCCGGGAGAATGTGCTCTCGCTGGAAGTGGTGCTGGCCGATGGGCGGGTGATCAATACGGGCAGCCGCGCGCGCAAGGCCAGCAATGGCTATGACCTGACACGGCTGTTGATCGGCTCCGAAGGCACGCTCGGCATCATCACCAAGGTGCGTCTGCGCCTGCATGGCATTCCTGAGGCGATGAGTGCCGCGGTGTGCCAGTTCCCGACGCTGGCGAGTGCTGTGGAGACGGTGATCACCGTGCTGCAGATGGGCATTCCCGTGGCGCGCATCGAATTGCTGGACGAGGTGCAGATGCAAGCCTGCATCGCCTATTCCAAGCTCGAGGGTTATGGCGCGCAGCCCACGCTGTTCCTGGAATTCCACGGCACCAAGGCGAGTGTGGCCGAGCAGGCGCAAAGCGTGGAGGCGGTCGCGGTCGAGAATGGCGGCTCGGGCTTCGCCTGGGCGACAGACGCCGATCACCGCAACCGGCTGTGGAAGGCGCGGCATGACGCCTATTGGGCGGCGGTCGCGATGAAGCCCGGCGGGCGCGGCATTGCCACCGATGTCTGCGTGCCGATCTCGCGCCTGGCCGAGGCGCTGCTGGGTGCGAAGGATGATATCGAGCAGAGCGGCTTCAGCGCGCCCATCGTGGGCCATGTGGGCGATGGCAATTTCCACACCGTGATCCTGGTGGAGAACGAGGAGCCCGCCACGCTGGCAGCGGCCTGGGAACTGGACAAGAAGATCGTCCATCGCGCCCTGGCGCTGGGCGGCACTTGCAGCGGCGAGCATGGCATTGGCCTGGGCAAGCGCGAATTCCTGGAAGCGGAACACGGCCTGGAAGCGCTGGCGGTGATGCGCAGCGTGAAGCAGGCGCTGGACCCGCGCGGGATTCTCAATCCGGGCAAGATCTTCCGGAATTGAAGCCCGCATCCGACAGGATCGCGGCATGCCCATAGCCTTTCAGATCCTGGCCCTGACCCTGGGCCATGTGTTCAGCAATGCCGTGCGCACCCTGCCCGCCATCGCGGCGGACGTGCTCTCGGCCGATCTGGGCATCGGCACCGAGACGCTGGCCGCCATCACCGGTGCGTTTCCGGCAGCCTTCGCGCTGGCCATGGTGCCGGTGGGCGTGGCGCTGGACCGCTATGGCTCCAAGCGCACCATCCAGGTGCTGCTGACGGTGTGCCTGGCGGGCTGCGCCATGGCCGCGCTGGCGCAGGGGCCGATGGCCATGCTGGCGGCGCAGGCGGTCATCGGTATCGGCTGTTCGGGGATGCTGATGGCGCCCATGACCTTTGCCGGGCGGCTGCTCTCGCCTGCGGCCTTCGGGCTGTGGTCGGGCATCATCCAGGCCACGGGAAATTCGGGGATGCTGCTCTCGGCGAGCCCGCTCGCCTGGCTGGTCGAGGCTTCGGACTGGCGCGCGGGCTATTGGGCCTGCGGGGCGCTGGCCGGTTTCGCGCTGGCCGCCATCGCGATCCTGGTGCGCGAGGCGCGCCCGGCCGGCCCGCCGCGCGCGGTGCTGGCCGATGCGCGGGCGGTGCTGGCCTTCACCATGGTGCCGCGCCTGCTGCCCTGCATGGTGCTGGCCTTCGCGAGCTTCGGCGCGGTGCTGGGCGTGCGCGGGCTGTGGGGCGGGCCCTGGCTGATGGAGGTGAAAGGCCTGGACCGGCTGGAGGCCGGCGAATTGCTGCTGCTCTCGGCCGCGGCCCTGGTGCTGGGGCCTTTCGTGGCGGGCATGGTGGCGCGCTGGGTGGGCCGCCTGGTTCCGCTGGTAGCGGCAGGGCATTTGGCGGCGGCCTTGTGCATCCTGGCGATCGTGGCGGTGGGGGATGTGCCGTCGCGGCTGCTGGATGGGCTGCTGCTGGTGGCCTTCGGCATCGTGGTGTCGTTCCAGGTGATGCTGTTTGCGCTGGTGCGCAGCCGCGTCACGCCGGAGGTGACGGGCCGCGCGCTCTCGGCGATGAACATGTTCTTCTTCGGCGGCGCTGCGGTGCTGCAGGCGGTGTCGGGCGTGGCGGCGGCCTGGGGTGGAATCGCCGCCGCGCTGCTGACCTTCGCCATGGCGCTATTGTTGTGCAGTGCGGTGTTCCTGTGGCTGGAGCGGCGCGCGCGATGAGGCGCCATCACTGCGCCCGGCGCAATTCCTCCACCGCGCAGACGATGTGATAGAGGGAGGAGGCGCGCGAGGCTTCGCGCAATGGCGCGCCATCGGGGCCAATATGCTCCCACCAGGCGCCTTGCACCGGATGTGCCAGATAGCGCGCCAGCCCCGCCGCGGCCTGCGCGGCCTTGTCGCGGGCCGCCTGCGCATCCGCCTCTCCCAGCGAGGCGATGGCCAGAGGGCCCTTGATGCGCTCCGTCTGCGGCCAGAGCCGCGCCTGCCTGTCGCGCGGCGCGAGGTCCGGGTCGAGTGCGTTGATCGCCAGGCCCCGGGCCGGGTCCATGCCCGTCCCCTCGCCGATGCCGACCAGCCTTCGGGCCGCGGCGATGGCGTCAGGCCTGCCGCGCGCGCGACCCCAGCGGATCAGCAGCCATGCCCATTCGAACTGATGGCCAGGCTCGATTGCGGCTTGCCGGGCGCGCCAGTGCTGGTCGAACAACTCCAGCAGCGCGCCGCTGGCAGGGGCCAGCATGCGGGCCAGGCACAGCTCGGCGATCTCATCGGCCAGCGCGGCCCAGACCGGGGAGGGTGCCACATCCTGCCAGGCCAGCGCGGCCTCCAGCATGTGCATATGTGGGTTGGCCAGTTGCATTGCTTCGCGAAAGCCGCCCAGCGGATGCGCGTGGCGCGCGCGCATGCGCCCGAGCAGCCTGCGCGCGCGATCCGCCAAGCCCGGCGCCAGGGCCGGTCCGGCCGCCGCCGCGGCTGCAAGGCCCAACAGCACGAAGGCATGGTCATAGAGGTCGAATTCAGCGCGCAGCACCCGCCCGTCACGGCCGATCACGGCGGCCAGCAGCCCCGCATCGGTCCAACAATGCGCATCGAGAAAACACAGGCCCCGTTGCACCATGGCCTGGGCGGGGCCGGTCCAGCCGAAGCGCGGGGCCAGCGCGAAGGCATAAATCTGCCGGCCGATCAGGCGGCTGCGCTGCGGTTCGTCCAGCGGCGCGCCATCGGGGTCCAGCCGTTCGACGAAGCCGCCCGATGCCGCGCAGACACCGCGCCCGGACCATAGGGGAAAGGCGCTGCCGCACAGCCAGGCGCGCAGCGCCGCGTAAGGCTCGGCCAAGGGCGTCGGGTCAGGCATGCGCTCAGCCGCAGCGCACGCTCATCCCGCCATCGACCACCAGCTCCGTGCCGGTGATGAAGCGCGCCTCGTCGCTCGCCAGGAACAGCACGGCGGCTGCGGTGTCGCGCCCGTCGCCGGCGAAGCCCATGGGAATGCGCGACAGCCGCTGCGCCACCAAGGCAGCCACATCGCCACCGGTGCGCTGGCCGGCGAGCCGCGCCTCGACCATCGGTGTGTGCATCTGCCCCGGCACCACGGTGTTCACCCGCACCCCGCGCGCGGCATATTCCACGGCGACCACGCGGCCGAACTGGATCACGCCCGCCTTGGACGCGGCATAGGCCACCTGCGCCGCACCCGTCCAACGAATGCCCGAGGTGCTGGCCAGGTTCACGATCGCCCCGCCGCCGTGGCCCACCATCACCGGCAGCACGTGCTTGCACATGAGGAAGACGCTCTTCAGGTTCAGGTCGATCTGTGCGTCCCAGACCTCTTCGGCCATTTCCTCCGGCCCGCCGCGCGCGCTGCCGCCGACATTGTTGACCAGCACATCGATGCGGCCGAAGCGGGCGCGGGCATCGGCCACCACGCGGGCGACATCGGCGCTCGATGTCACGTCGCAGACTGCCTGGTGGAAGGTCCCGCCGGCCTCGGCGATGCGTGCGCTGGTCTCTGCCATGCTGGCGGCGTCACGGTCCAGGCCGAGCACGGTGGCACCCTCGGCCGCGAGGGCCACCGCAATGGCGCGGCCATTGCCCCAGCCAGGCCCCACGCAGCCCGCACCCGAGACGATGGCGATCTTTGCCTTGAAACGCATGGCGCTTCCTTCCCGCTTGAGATGCCGGCGCTGAACCGCCCCGAGTTTGCTGCAAGCTTTTTGGCTTGAGTCACGCGGCCATTGGCAGCCAAGGGTCCGTTGACATTTACCGACTAGTGATTGTCCGACGTCAGCGCCCCTGAGACAGCCCCGGCTGACCTGCCCCTGATCGGTGGCCCAGTTCCTATGAGAGACATGGCCCTGTTGTGGCTTGGCCATCTGGCTTGGCCGGAGCGTAGCGCAGGCGGGGCCAGATGGCCAGGGCAACACCACTTCCGGTGCCGGCGGCCGATGGCCCAGCGCGCTGTGCGGTCGGACCGTGTTGTAGTGCCGACGCCAGCGCTCGATCAGCAACTCGGCTTCACGCAGCGAATAGAAAATCTCCCGGTCCAGCAGTTCGTCCCGCAGCTTGCCGTTGAAGCTCTCGTTGCAGCCGTTCTCCCACGGGCTGCCGTTGATCGCCTTCGGCGCTCAACCGATGAACAGCGTTGTCACCCCGACCCTACCCAGCCAGCCGTGGACCACCTTCGCCACGAACTCCGGCCCGTTGTCGGAGCGGATATGCCCCGGTGGTCCGCGTTCGATGAACAGATCCGTCAGCACCTGCAGCACGTCGTCCGACGTCAGCCGCCGCGCCACCACGATCGCCAGGCATTCGCGCGTGTACTCGTCGATCACCGTCAGCATGCGGAACCGACGCCCGTCATGCGTGCGGTCCTGCACAAAGTCGTAGGCCCAGACATGCCCCGGCCAGCACGGCCGCAGCCGAACACAGGAGCCGTCGTTCAGCCACAGCCGGCCGCGTTTCGGTTGCCGC
>JAPLOK010000016.1 GCA_026400775.1 Alphaproteobacteria bacterium
GGCGCCATATAGGCGGGCGTGCCCATCACCGTGCCCACCTGCGTCATCTGCGAATTCTCGATCCGCGCGATGCCGAAATCGGCGAGCTTCACGGTGCCATCGGCGGTCAGCATGATGTTGGCGGGCTTGATGTCCCGGTGCACCACGCCGCGCGCATGGCTGAATTCGAGCGCGGCCAGCACCTGTTCCATCACCCGCAGCAGGGCGGGAATGGCCATGCGTTCGCCGGCATCGAGCACCTGGCGCAAGGTGCGGCCATCGACCAGTTCCATGGCGATCCAGGCGTTGTCGGCATCCTCGCCATAGTCATAGACGGCGACGATATTGGGGTGGTTCAACCGGCCCGCGGCCTGGGCTTCGCGCCGGAAGCGGGCCAGGGATTCGTCGCCCTCCGCATCGCCCGGCGGCGGCTTGCGCATGAGCTTGAGCGCGGCCCGTCGCTGGATGCCGGGGTCGAAGGCATCCAGCACCACGCCCATCGCGCCCGCGCCAAGGCGGCCACGCACTTCGTATTTGCCGTAGGTCTCACTCGCCATGCCCGGAGCTTACTCCGGGCGCGGGCGGAGGGAAGGCAGAAACTCAGCCCCCGCCAACGACCCGCCGCACCTCGGCGCGCACGGCCTCATCGACCATGGGTTCGAGCGTTGTGTCGAACAGCGCATGCAGCCGCACCCGCAGCCGCTCGCGCAGCATGCCCTCGAAATCCAGCGCCGGGGCGGAGGCAGGCCGCGACAGGCTGGCGAGTGCAATCGCCGCATCCATCGCGCGCGCATCGGGAAAGCGGTCTTCGGCGCGCTTGGCCAGCGCGCGCGCGATCACCGCATCGAAGGCCGGCGGCAGGTCGGGCACGATGCTCGAAGGCGGCGGCGGTTCGCTGGAGAGGATCGCATCGAAGATCGCCGGATAGCCGCCGGTGAAGGGGCGCTTGCCGGTGAGCAATTCATACAGGATCACGCCCGCGGCCCAGAGATCGGCGCGGTGGTCTACCGCCGCCCCGTTCACCTGTTCCGGCGCCATGACGGTGGGCGAGCCGGGCGGCCCCTGATCGGGTGCGGCATCCACCACGCCGATATGCGCGATGCCGAAAGCCGCCAGCCGCACCTGCCCCCAGCCCGGATCAATGCCGACCGAGAGCAGGATATTGCCCGGCTTCACATCCCGGTGAACCAGCCCGCGCCCATGCGCATAGCCCAGCGCATCCAGCAGCGCGCGGGTGATGCGCACCGCCTCGGCCAGGGCGGGCGCGCCATTGCTGTCGAGCGCGTTGCGCAGATTCTCGCCGATGACGAGTTCCATCACCAGCCAGGCGTAGCTGTCCGTGTTGCCGAAATCATGGATGGTGACGATGCCCGGATGCGACAGGCGCGAGGCCGCGCGCGCCTCATGCTGAAACTCGCCCAGGGCGCGCAACGCGGCCTCGGGGTTGGTGGCGCGCAACGGCACGGTCTTGATGGCGACAAGGCGGCCGAGGCGGGTATCCATCGCCTCGAACACCTCGCCGGCCGCGCCCTGGCCGATGCGGTCGCGCAATTCGTAGCGGTCGGCGATGATGGTCAGCGCCTGGCCGCCGACCTGCCAGGTCGTGGCCTGCTGGCCTTGGTTGGTGTCGTCGGGGTCGGGCGGGGTCATGCGGTTCGGGGCCTGGGGCTGGCGCGATGATCGCGCAAGATGGTTGCCCGAGGCTTAGCAGAAAACGCGCCGCTTGGGCGACCATGCAACCCCAGGCTGCAACAATGCCGATTGCGCCGGCGGCCGATCCGCACCAATGGGTGAGCATGACCTGGCTCCGCCGCTTCTGGCCCGAGGCGCTGCTCGCGATCCTGCTCGCGCTGCCATGGGCCGCGCTGTTCGTGCTGGGCCTGCTGTGGCTGTGGGACAATGCGCGCGTGCTGGAATGGGCGCTGGCCTCGGCCGCGCTGTTGCTGGCGGGCCTGCCGCTGCGCGCCATGGTGCGCCGCCGGGCAGAGGCGCGGCTGCAGGCCGATA
>JAPLOK010000084.1 GCA_026400775.1 Alphaproteobacteria bacterium
GCGCTTGCACTCCGTGATCTCGCCGCGAACCCGCACACGGCCGAAGTTTTCCCGCAGCACGCCCTTGATGGCGCCGGCGATGTCGGACACGCCGAATTCGGGGATGTTGTCGCGCGGGGTCTCGGGCAGGCTCTGCATCGGCGCAGCCTATGCTACCAGGCGCGCCTTGGCACGCGGCGAGGGATGGTGATGCGGGTTCTGGTGGTAGGCGGCGGCGGACGCGAACACGCGCTGTGCTGGAAATTGGCGCAATCGCCGATGCTCACAAGGCTGTTCTGCGCGCCGGGGAATGCCGGCATCGCGGCGGTTGCCGAATGCCTCGCAGTGGGCGTGGATGATGTGCCCGCACTGGTCGAGGCCGCCCGCGCCCAGGCGATCGACCTGGTGGTCGTCGGCCCCGAAGCGCCGCTGACCTTGGGCCTGGCAGATGCCTGCCGCGCCGCCGGCATCGCCTGCTTCGGCCCATCAGCCGCCGCCGCGTGCCTGGAGGGCAGCAAGACCTTCACCAAGGAAGTCGCCGACGCTGCCCGCGCCCCCACCGCTGCCTGGGCGCGCTTCACCGATGCCGATACGGCGCGCGCCTATATTCGTGCGCAAGGCGCGCCCATCGTCGTCAAGGCCGATGGGCTGGCCGCCGGCAAGGGCGTGGTCGTGGCGACGACCATCGCCGAGGCCGAGGCCGCCATCGCCGACATCATGGAAGCCCGCGCCCATGGCACTGCTGGCGAGAGCGTGGTGATCGAGGAATGCCTGATCGGCGAGGAAGTGAGCTTCTTCGCACTTTGTGACGGCGTCCGCGCCCTGCCCTTCGCCGCCGCCCAGGACCATAAGCGCGCTTTCGACGGCGACACCGGCCCCAACACCGGCGGCATGGGCGCCTATTCCCCCGCCCCCGCCTTCACCCCCGCGCTGCAGGCCGAGACAATGGTCCGCATCATCCAGCCCTGCCTGGATGAAATGGCACGCCGCGGCACGCCCTTTACCGGCGTGCTCTTCGCGGGCCTGATGCTGACCGTCGATGGCCCGAAGCTGATCGAATTCAACGTCCGCTTCGGCGATCCCGAATGCCAGGTGCTGATGCTGCGCCTGGCTGACGACCTGCTGCCGCTGCTGCAAGGCGCGGCCCTCGGCCGCCTGCCAGACACGCCGCCGCGCTTCGCCGACAACCACGCGATGATCGTGGTAATGGCCAATCGCGGCTATCCCGGCGCGGTGGTCCATGGCAGCGTGGTTGGCGGTCTGGATGCCGCATCGCGACATGCGCTCGTCTTCCACGCTGGCACTGTCGCTGATGACGGGGTGGTGTGCGCCAAGGGCGGGCGCGTGCTCGGCATCGCAGCCGCCGCGCCAGACCTGCGCATGGCGCGCGAAGCTGCTTATGCCGGCGTGGATGCGTTGGATTGGCCCGAAGGCTTTTGCCGCCGCGACATCGGCTGGCGCGTGCTCACGCCCCGATAAGCTGCTCGGCAGTCACGAAGCCCAGGAATTCCCAGGCTGCGCCGGTCGGCCGGAACACACCCATGCCGCCCTCCGGGAATTCCTGCTGCGCGAGGCCGCGGCCCAGCATCATGCCCAGCGGGACAATGTGCCCGACCAGCACGCGATTACCGCCCGCGACCGGCGCGGCCAGCAATTCACGCGACACCGCGCGCGCATCGGCCATCGCATCGCCGCTGGTATAGTCATCGGCGATCAGGCTGGGGTGGA
>JAPLOK010000298.1 GCA_026400775.1 Alphaproteobacteria bacterium
CGGCAGGCCGGTGCCGTTGACGCCGGCCACGTCGCGCACCGCGCCGTCGGTCACGAGAGCGGTGACGCCGCGCTTGGCCAGGCGCGCGCAGAGGATGTCACCGAAGATGCCGGCGTCCGTCACGCCCATGGCATCGGCCACCGCGATGCAGCCCGCAGGCATGGCTTCGATGGCCGCGCGGGTGGAAATGGGCGAGGACCAGGAGGCGGGCGTGGCCAGGTCTTCGCGCGCTGGCACGAAGCGCAAGGTGAAGGCGGGCCCGACCAGGCGCTCGCCCTGGGCCGCGGGAGTGAAGGGCGTCGCGCCGCGCATCCACACATTGCGCAGGCCGCGCTTCAGCAGGACGGTGGTCAGGGTAGCGGTGGTGACACGCTCGAGCTTGGCGCGGGTTTCGGGGGTCATGGCGATCTCCTGCGGAATGGCGCGCTTCTCGGCGGGCGAGAGGGACGCGTCAACCATGTGGCGGGCGGAGAATGGCGCGCCCGGGAAGATTCGAACTCCCAACCCCCAGATCCGTAGTCTGGTGCTCTATCCATTGAGCTACGGGCGCTTGCCGTGGACGCGCGAGATAGCGGAGGGGCCACCCCTACGCAACCCCCGCAAGCCGTTTAGGCGGCGAGTTTTTCCAACTCGCGCACAATCGCCTCACCCATCACGCTGGTACCGACGCGCGCGCGGCCCGGCTGCATGATGTCCGCGGTGCGGAAGCCGGAATTCAGCACGCGTTCGATCGCGGTTTCGATCAGTTTCGCATCCTCCTCCATCCCGAAGGAGATGCGCAGCAGCATGGCGAGAGACAGCATCTGCGCACACGGATTCGCCACGCCCTTGCCCGCGATATCGGGCGCTGAGCCATGAATCGGCTCATACAGCGCATGTCGCTTGCCGGAGGGCTGTACCGCGCCGAGCGTGGCCGAGGGCAGCATGCCGAGCGAGCCGGTCAGGGCCGCCGCCAGATCCGACAGCACATCGCCGAACAGGTTGGAACCCAGGATCACGTCGAACTGCTTGGGGCGGCTGGCCAACTGCATGGCGCAGTTGTCGGCGTACATGTTTTCGAGTTCCACATCGGCGTATTCGGCCTTGTGGACCTCGCCCACCACGGCGCGCCATAGGCGGCCGGACTGCATCACATTCGCCTTCTCGACGCTGGTGACCTTGTTGCGCCGGCCGCGCGCAAGATCAAACGCCACGCGCGCCACGCGCGCGATCTCGTCTTCCGAATAGACCTCGGTGTCGATGCCCACGCGCTTGCCTTGGGCGTCCATGTGAATGCCGCGGGGTTCGCCGAAATAGATGCCGCCCGTGCTCTCACGGACGATCATGATGTCCAGGCCCTTGACCAGTTCCGCGCGCAGCGCGGAGGCATCGGCGAGTGCTTCCATCACGATGGCAGGGCGCAGATTGGCGAAGAGGCCGAGCTCCTTGCGCAGGCGCAGGATGCCGAGTTCCGGGCGTTGCTCGAAGGGCAGGCTGTCCCATTTCGGGCCGCCCACGGAGCCGAACAGCACCGCATCCACGCGGCGCGCGGCATCCAGCGTGGCGTCAGGGCAGGGTGAGCCGGTGGCGTCGATCGCGGCACCGCCGACCAGGCCTTCCTCAATGTCGAAACTCACGGCGCGGCGATGCGCCATCCAGTCGATGATGCGGCGGACCTCGCCCATGACTTCCGGCCCGATGCCATCACCGGGGAGGACGAGCAGCTTCTTGTTGGCGGGCATTCAGGCTTCTCCTGCCGATCGGTTGGGTTGGTGTGGCGGCGGCCGTATGGCAGGTCAGGCAAAGAGCCAGGGGGCGGCAGCGCGCCGCTTGGCCTCGTAATCATCAATGGCGGGCGCGTGTTGCAAGGTCTGGCCGATATCGTCCAGGCCGTTCAGCAGGCAATGCTTGCGGAAGGCGTCCACCTCGAAGGGGATTTCCTCGCCGGAGGGGCGCACCACCACCTGGCGCTCCAGGTCGATGGTGATGCGCGCATTGCCGCCCAGCCGCGCGTCAGTCATCAGCGCATCGCACACCGCGCGCGGCAGGCGGATGGGCAGGATGCCGTTCTTGAAGCTGTTGTTGTGAAAGATGTCGGCGAAGTCGGGCGCGATGACGCAGCGGATGCCGAAATCCAACAGCGCCCAGGGCGCGTGTTCGCGCGAGGAACCGCAGCCGAAATTCTCGTGCGCGATCAGGATTTCCGCCTGGCGATAGGGGGCCTGGTTCAGCACGAAATCAGGCTTTTCCGAGCCGTCATCATTGTAGCGCATGGCGTGGAACAGGTTCTTGCCCAGCCCTGTGCGTTCGATGGTCTTAAGGAAGCGGGCCGCGATGATCTTGTCGGTATCGACATTGGCCATCGGCAGGGGGGCCGCGACGCCGGTCAGCGTGGTGAAGGCCTTCATGCCACGAACTCCCGCACATCGGCCAAATGGCCCTTGATGGCCGCCGCCGCCGCCATCGCCGGCGAGCAGAGATGCGTCCGCCCACCCGGCCCCTGACGACCTTCGAAATTCCGGTTCGACGTGCTGGCGCTGCGCTGCCCGGGCTTCAGCTTGTCAGGGTTCATGCCGAGGCACATCGAGCACCCGGCTTCCCGCCATTCAAAGCCGGCTGCGACCAGAACCTGGTCCAGCCCTTCAGCCTCCGCCTGCTTCTTCACCAGGCCCGAGCCGGGCACGACCATGGCGCGTACGCCATTGGCCACGCGGCGGCCTTTCACGATGGCGGCGGCGGCGCGGATGTCTTCGATGCGCGAATTGGTGCAGCTGCCGATGAAGACCACATCCACTGTCAGCTCGGTCAGCTTCTGGCCGGGCGTCAGGCCCATATATTCCACCATGCGCTGCAACTGCGCGCGGCGGGCTTCGTCGGCCGCCGCGGCAGGGTCTGGCACCACGCCTGTGATGGGCAGCACGTCTTCCGGGCTGGTGCCCCAGGTGACCTGTGGTGCGATCTCGGCGGCGTCCAGCACCACTTCCTTGTCGAAAACCGCATCCTGGTCGGAGGGCAGGGACTTCCACCAGGCCAGAGCGCGGTCCCAGGCATCGCCCTTCGGCGCATGCGGGCGACCCTGCACATAGGCGAAGGTGGTCTCATCGGGTGCCACCATGCCGGCGCGCGCGCCCGCTTCGATCGACATGTTGCACAGCGTCATGCGGCCGGCCATGTCGAGCGCGCGGATCGCCTCACCGGCATATTCGATCACATGGCCGGTGCCGCCCGCGGTGCCGATCTTGCCGATGACCGCCAGCGTGATGTCCTTTGCCGTGCAGCCAACCGGAAGCCGGCCGTTGACGGTGACGCGCATGTTCTTGGCAGGCTTTTGCAGCACGGTCTGCGTGGCCAGCGCATGCTCCACCTCGGAGGTGCCGATGCCGAAGGGCAGCGCTCCCATCGCGCCATGCGTGGAGGTATGGCTGTCGCCGCAGACGATGGTCATGCCCGGCAGAGACAGGCCCAGCTCCGGCCCGATCACGTGCACAATGCCCTGCCGGTCATCCAGCAGCGGGATATAGGGCACGCCAAAGGCGGCGACGTTTTTCTCCAGCGTCTCGACCTGCAGGCGGGATTCGGGGTCCTCGATGCCGGTGCGGCGCGAGCCGTCGGTCGCGATGTTGTGATCCACCACCGCGATGGTCGCATCCGGCCGGCGCACCGGGCGACCCGCAGCGCGCAGCCCCTCGAAGGCCTGCGGGCTGGTGACTTCATGCACCAGATGCCGGTCGATATAGAGCAGCGCGGTGCCGTCCTCCAGGCGCTCCACCACGTGGGCGTCCCAGATCTTGTCGAACAAAGTGCGAGCCATGTGTTCCCCCCGGGGCAGAATCCGATCCGATCAGGCTGATTCAGCCTGATCGGTGAATCGGCCTCTCAACAGCGGCTTGAGATGTCTCTCCGCAGCATGCGGAGGAGAGACATCTCGTGGCGCGCGGGGGGTGGCCCCACCTGGGCGCCGTCAATGCGAATGGGCCGGGGGGCGTGGCCCCCCGGCGCGCATCACTCCTTGGCTTCGGCGGCCGTCGCGGCGCCGGCCTTCAGGCCAAGCTTCTCCGCGA
>JAPLOK010000235.1 GCA_026400775.1 Alphaproteobacteria bacterium
GGCATGTCAGCGCCGGCGGTTCCTCGGGCGGCGCGGGCTCGGCGGTGGCGGCCGGCATCGGGGTGCTGGCGCATGGCAATGATATCGGCGGCTCACTGCGCTTTCCGGCGGCCGGCAATGGGGTGGTGACGGTGAAGCCCGGCTTGGGCCGGGTGCCGGTCTACAACCCTTCGGCCAAGGTGGAGCGCGGGCTTCTCGCACAACAAATGTCGGTGCAGGGCTTGCTCGCGCGTTCGGCGCGCGACCTGCATCTGGCGATGCCGCCGATGATCGCAGCCGATCCGCATGACCCCTTCCATGTGCCGCTGCCCTGGCGCGGACCGGCGCTCGATGGCCCGATCAAGGTGGGCTTCAGCCGCGCCGTGGTCGATCTGCCGCTGGACCCGCAGGTCGAGAAGGCGCTGCTGGCCACGCGCGATGCGCTGGTCGATGCCGGCTATGTGGTCGAGGAGATCGAGCCACCCTCACTGGCCGAGATCGCGCGCGAGGGCCGCACCGCCTTGATGACCGAGAGCTATCACTTGATGAGCGAGGACATCGCGAAATACGGCTCGCCCGCCATCGCCGCCGTCTTCGAGGGCAATTACCGCCGCACGCCGCGCGTGGAGATGGGCGAGTATCTGCAGATGCTGGCCCGCCGCACGCATTACGCCCGGCAATGGTCGCTGCTGATGGCGGAATATCCGCTGTTCCTCTCACCCTTCTTCGCGCAGCCCTTCTATGCGCCGGGCCGCGATATCCAGGGCGAGCAGGGGCTGCGCGAGAGCATCGGGCAGAGCCATTGGTCGATGCTGGGCAATTACCTGGGCCTGCCGGCGGGCACGGTGCCGGCAGGACTCAGCCAGCATCCGGAAGGGCCGAAGCCGATCGGCGTGCAGATCCTGGGCCAACGCTGGCGCGAGGATCTGGTGGTGGATGCGATGATCGCGATCGAGGACCGGCTGGGCACGCTCTCGGCGCAGCTCTGGGCCAGGATGGGGTGAAAGGGCTGACCGCTCAGCCCTGCTGGTCGGGGCTGAGCACCATGCATGCGCGGCCGCGGATGCGGTCACAGGCCTGTTGCGCGGCGGGCTGCGACAGGCCGGTCACGCGGGCACGGAACAGGGTGGCGCGGCCCACCCGCACCGGCTGCACATCCACGCGGCCACCGGCGCGCGCGGCCTCGGCGGCCGTTCGCGCCTGGCGTTCATCGCTGAAGGCGCCGACCTGGATGGCCCAGGCGGCGCGCTGGTTCGCCACCGCCGGGCGCAGCGGCGCCGGCAGGGTCGAGGCCTGGGCGGTGCCGATGAAGCCCAGCGTGCGCGGCGGCAGCGGCATGGTCGCGACCGTGGCGGTGCGAGCGGCGGCGAAGGGTTGCGCGGGGGTACGGTTGCGCGCCTCGGCCTCGGCCAGGGCGGCGGCGCCGCCGGGCGTGCTGCCATCGGGGATCGGGTCCATGGACGCGACGACGATCCGCTGCTCACCACCCAGAGCAGAGCCGCGCGCGGCACTCTCGGCCAGCGCCAAGGCGCCGCCGGCGGTGCTGCCATCGGGGATGGGTTCCATCGCCACCACACTGCCGCCGCGCATCGGGACGGGTGCCTGCGCGCGGGCCACCACGCTCGGCGCCTCGACATCCGGCAGGCGGGCGAATTGGGCGTTCTGCTCACGAATGCCACGCTGCTCGCGCAGTGCCATCATCGTGCCGGAATCCATGCGGCGCGGGCCTTGCGGAACGTTCAGCGGGATTTCGGCGGCCGCGTAGACCTCGGGCGCGGCGCGACGCACCGGGCTTGAACGGATCACGCCGGGGCCGACGCGGGCGACGTAGTTGCGCGTCTCGGCGGGCAGGCCCTGGCGGTTGTAAAGGAAATTCTCCAGCCGGCGCGGGCCGGCATTGTAGGCGGCCAGGAAGGCGGGGCTGCCAAACTGGTCGTACATTTCCCGGATATAGGCGGTGCCGGCCATGATGCTGTCATAGGGGTGGTAGGGGTCATCCCCGAGGCCATAGCGGGACTGCAATTCGCGATAGGTGCCGGGCATCACCTGCATCAGCCCCATCGCGCCGACGGGGCTGGTGGCACTGGCGCGGCCGCCGGATTCCTGGCGCATCACTTCGCGGATCCAGCGCTCGGGCACATCGAAGCGGCGCGACGCCTCGCGGATCCAGGGGCCCCAGGGGTCGCCGGGCGGGCCTGGCGGTTCGACCGAGCGGCCGGAGGATGGTGAAAACACGCTACCGGTCGGTCGCTGCGGATTGCCCGCGCAGGCGGACAGCACACCGAGCAATGCCAGCGCCAAGCAGGCCCGCAGCAACCCAGAATCGAAGCGCATGCGATCGATCTCCCCTGGCCTGCCGGTATAGCGCGGCCCCCACCCCCATGGTGGCCGGCCGGCAGGCATCGCGCGCGAAGCGCGCGACCGACGAACATTAGCCGCGCGATTGCGGCAAAAGCAAGGTTCAACCGCGCGTGAGCGCCAAGGCCCGCGCATAGACAGCCCGGCGCGGCAGGCCCATGGCGAGTGCGACGCTGGCCGCGGCGTCACGGACGGACATGTCGGCCATGGCGGCCAGCAAGGCTGCGTCCAGATCGGCCTCGGTGCCGGTCTCGGGGGGCGCGGGGCCGATGACCAGCGCCACTTCACCGCGTGGCGGGTCGGCCAGCGCGCCGGCGGCGAGGGTTGCCAGGTCGGCGCGGCGCACCTCCTCGAAGCGTTTTGTCAGTTCCCGGGCGAGTGCGGCCGGGCGCGTGGGGCCCAACGCCTCGGCCAGGGCGGCCAGGGTTTCGGCGGTGCGGTGCGGCGCTTCGTACAGCACGATGGTCGCTGACAGGCCGGCCTGTTCCAGCGCCTTCAGCCGGGACAGTTCGGCCGCGCGCGCCCCCTCTCTGGGCGGCAGGAAGCCCAGAAACAGGAAGGGCTGCGGCGGCAGGCCCGAGAGTGTCAGCGCCATCACCGCCGCGTTCGCCCCGGGCACGCCATGCAAAGGCAACCCCGCCGCGATCACCGCGCGCACCAGGCGGTATCCAGGGTCGCTGAGCAGGGGCGTGCCGGCATCCGAGACCAGGGCCAGCCGCGCGCCTGCGCGCAGTTGGTCAAGAATTCCTGGAATCGCCACATCCTCGTTATGGTCGTGCAGGGCGCGAAGAGGTATGGACAGAGAATGCCGCGCCAGCAGCTTCGAGGTCACGCGCGTGTCCTCACACAATATGGCGTTGGCGCCGCGCAATGTTGCCAGGGCGCGGGCGGAAATGTCTTCCATGTTGCCGATGGGCGTCGCGACCAGCGTCAGCCCGGGCAGCGTGTCAGGGGGGGTATCGGGTGCGTCCATCGTTGATCCTGCCGGTGCTCGGCCTGTCCCTGTTGGCCCTGATCGGCTGCGCCCCGCAAGTGCAGCCCCAGGCATGGCGCCCGCCGGGACCCGCGGCGCAGGTCTGGCAACCGCCCGTTGCGGCGCAAGCGGTGATGACACGACAGCGCGTGGCACTGCTGCTGCCCTTGACCGGCAGCAATGCTGCGCTGGGGCATGCCATGCTGAACGCTGCGCAGATGGCGCTGTTCGAACAGCAGGATGCACGGGTGGAATTCCTGCCTCGGGACACGCGCGGCACGGCCGCCGGCGCCGCCGCCGCCGCGCGCAGCGCGCTGGCCGAGGGTGCGACCATCCTGGTCGGCCCCCTGACACTGGCCGAAACAGCCGCCGCCGCCCCCATCGCGCGCGGTGCCGGCGCGCCGATGCTGGCCTTGACCTCAGACGAGACGCAGGGAGGCGAAGGCGTGTGGGTGGCGGGGCTCGGCCCTGGCCAGGTCGGCCGGCGCCTGGCCCAGGCCACAGGCAATGGCAGGCTTGGCGTGCTGGTCGCCGATGATGAATTCGGCCGCCGCCTGGTGGCCGCGATCCGTGACGGGCGGCAGGCCTCGGGCGGGCAGGCGCCGGTGGTGGTGCCGCTGCGCGGCGACCCGGCCGCCGCCGCCCAGGCGCTGGCCCAGCAGGGGCCGTACGATGCGGTGGTGATCGGCGCCGCAGGCCTGCCCGCGCGGCTGGCGGCCCAGGCCCTGCCCGGCGCGGGGCTGGCGCAGGGCACGCGCGTCTTTGGCACGCATCTCTGGCACGAGGACAGCCAGTTGGCACAGGAGCCTAGCTTGGCCGGCGCGCTCTATCCGGGGCCTGACAGCATGGTCCGCCGCGATTTCGATGCCCGCTACAACGCCGCTTTCGGCGAACGCCCGGCCCGGCTGGCCGGCACCGCCTATGACGCCGCGGCACTGGCCGCGCGTGGTGCCCGCGATGGCGGCCGCGGCCTGCCGCTGGGCGAGGCCTTCCAGGGTGCCGATGGCCCGATCCGGCTGGTGCCCGGCGGCGTCCTGGCACGCGGGATCGCCATTCTGGAAATGCGCCGCGGCGAGGCGGTGCAGCGCGAGGCCGCGCCCATCCCCGGCGCCGCCGGCAGCTGATGCGCAGGGCCTGATGCCAACCCCGGGGCGCCTTCTGCGCACCGCGGCCGTGATCGGCGCGGTGCCGCTGGCCGTGCAGGCCGTCCTGCTCTGGACCGGCGAGGTGGGCTGGCGCGTGGGCCTGTCCGCCAGCGTCGCGGTGGCTGCGATGTCCGGCGCGCTGGCCTGGTTCTGGCTGGAGAACCTGCGCCGCATGACCGTGGCGTTGCGCGCCGCGGCCGAGGACGGAACCGGCTTCTCCGCCCCCTTCGTCACCCCGCGCCTGCCGGCGGTGGAGGATGTGGAGGAGGCGCTGACGCGGCTGGCACGCAGCCTGCAATCCCGTGCCGAGCTGGTGGGCCGGTTGCGCGCGGCCGATGAGGCGATCGTGGAGGCCCTGCCCGACCCGTTGATCGTGCTGGCCGAGGATGGCGCGCCGCTGCGCGCCAACCGCGCCGCGCGCGCCATCTTCGGCCTGGCGACCCCCTACCCCGCCGGCGGTGACCTGGGCGCGCTGCTGCGCCACCCGGCCATGGCCGCCGCCCTGGACCGGGCGCTTGCCGAGCGCACGCCGCAAGCGGCCGATATCCACCTGCCCGTGCCGATCGAGCGCGAACTGGCCGTGCAGGTGATCACCATGGAACGCCCTATGGCCGATGGCGGTCGCGTGATCCTGGTGCTGAATGACCGCACCGATGTGCGCGCCGTGGAGCGCATGCGCGCCGATTTCGTGGCCAATGCCAGCCATGAGCTGCGCAGCCCGCTGGCCAGCCTGATCGGCTTCATCGAGACG
The DNA here is from genome assembly GCA_026400775.1 of Alphaproteobacteria bacterium. Lineage (GTDB taxonomy): Bacteria > Pseudomonadota > Alphaproteobacteria > Acetobacterales > Acetobacteraceae > Rhodovarius. Next base: position 5,207 of record JAPLOK010000235.1, read on the forward strand.
CTGCGCGGCCCCGCCGCCGATGACGAGGAGGCACGCGAGCGCTTCCTGGAAATCATGGCCACGCAATCGGCCCGCATGCAGGCGCTGATCGATGACCTGTTGAGCCTCTCGCGCATCGAATTGTCCGAGCATCAGGCGCCAACCGGCCAGGCGGATATCGCGGCCCTGCTGCGTGCCGAGGTGGCGGCGCTGGAGCCGCTGGCCAAGGGTACGACGCTGGCGGTCGAAGCGCCGGAATCGCTGTCGATGAAGGGCGTGGATGCGACGCAGCTCTCGCAGGTGATGCGCAACCTGCTCGACAATGCGCTGCGCCACGGCAAGCCGCGCGGGCTGGTGCGCGCGACACTGGCGCGGGTGGAGGGCGGCGCAAGGCTGCCGGCGCGGCCGGGGGTTCTGCTCTGCGTGCAGGATGACGGCGCGGGCATCCCGCGCGAGCACATCCCGCGGCTGACCGAACGCTTCTACCGCGTGGATGCCGGCCGGGCGCGTGCCACCGGCGGCACGGGGCTGGGGCTTGCCATCGTCAAGCACATCGTGATCCGCCACCGGGGGCAGCTGACCATCGAGAGCGAGCCGGGACAGGGTGCGGCGTTCAAGGTCTGGCTGCCCGGCGAGTGATTTGCGCTGTTCCGGCGTGGTGCGTCGCGCTGCCAACGCAACCATGGATAGTGCGACACCCCCCATCCCGATGCGCGGCAGCTTCGAACACCGCGCAACCCGCGCCATCGAACGCATCGCGCGTGAGGCATCTTTGGAAAGCCTTGCCGCCGCGATGGCCGCACCCTCCGATGCAGGCGCGCTGGCGCGCATTCTCGACGATATGGCGGTCGATGATGCGGCGCGGCGCATCGACCCGTTGGTGCCAGCCATCGCGCGCGGCGGCGAAATCCGCGCCGGCCTGATCGAGGCCGCGGGCGGCATGCTCTCGGCCACGCAGGTCGCTGCCATGCTGGGCATTACCCGCGCCGCGGTCGACAAGCGCCGGCAGGCGCGGCGCTTGCTCGCGCTGCGCATCCGGGGCGATTGGGCCCATCCGGCCGCGCAGTTCCAGAATGCCGCAACGCCAGAGGGGCTTTAGGATGTGCTGGCCGCCATGGCCGATGCCTCGCCCGGGTCGGTGCTGGACATGCTGCTTGCGACCGATGACGCGCTGGGCGGGGCCTCACGCTTGGCCGCATTGCGCGCCGGGCGCCTGGCGCCTGGCGCCTGGCGCCTGGCGGAGATGCGCCGACTGGTCGCGGCGCAAGCGCAAGACAGCGCCGCTGCGCCGCATGGAGCATGAGGTGGCCGCCGTACTGGACCACTACGGCAAGGCGCTGGCGCCCGCCTGACCGGTTGCCCCGCGCCCCCGCCCGCGCCACATACCCGCCATGCGCCCAAACCGCCCGATCTACCTGGACCACCACGCGACCACGCCGGCCGACCCGCGCGTGCTGGCCGCGATGCGCCCCTGGTGGGAGGAAAATTTCGCCAACCCCGGCAGCATCGAGCACGCCATGGGCCGCGCCGCGGCCGAAGCCGTGGAGGTCGCGCGCGAGCAGATCGCCGAATTGATCAGGGCGGGTGCGAAGGAGATCGTGCTGACCTCGGGTGCGACGGAAGCCAACAACATCGCCATCAAGGGAGCCGCGCGCTTCGCGGGTGTCGAAGGCCCGCGCCGCGTCATCACGCTCGCCACCGAGCATAAATGCGTGCTGGAAAGCGTGCGCGACCTGGCCGCCTGGGGCTTCGAGCCGGTGGTGCTGCCGGTGGGCGCCGATGGCCTGCTCGACCACGACCTGCTGCGCGAGGCGCTGCGCGTGCCCACGTTGCTGGTCAGCGTGATGGCGGTGAACAACGAGATCGGCGTCATCCAGGACCTGGCCGCGATCGGCGCGCTGGTGAAGGCGGCGGGGGCTGCCTTTCATGTCGATGCCGCGCAGGCTGCGGGCCGTGTCGCGATCGATGTGCAGGCCTGGCAGGCCGATCTGCTCTCGCTCTCGGCACACAAGATGTACGGGCCGAAAGGGGTGGGCGCGCTATATGTGCGCCGCCGACCGCGGATGCGGCTTGCGCCGCTGTTCTCCGGTGGCGGGCAGGAACGCGGCTTGCGCTCCGGCACCCTGGCAGCGCCCCTGGTGGTCGGCATGGGCGAGGCAGCGCGCATCGCGGCCGCCGAGGGCATGCTCGATCAGGGCCGCATCGCCAGCCAGCGGGAGGTGCTGTGGAAGGCGCTGTCGGCGCGCGTGCCAGGCATCGCCGTCAATGGCCATGCGCAGCATCGCGTCACCGGCAATCTCAATATCACCATGCCCGGCGGCGTGGATGCGCAGGCGCTGATGGCCGCCGCCCCGGGGCTTTGCGTCTCCACCGGCAGCGCCTGTTCCAGCGCGGCCGTCGAACCCTCGCACGTGCTGCGCGCGATCGGGCTTGATGATGCGGCCGCGCGCGCCACCTTGCGCCTTGGGCTCGGGCGCTTTACCTCGCCGGCCGAGGCCGGACAGGCCGCCGAACTCCTGGCCGAGGCCTGGGCACATTGCATGGCCCAAGCCCACGCCGCCGAATAACCGCTGCGACTGGAAACGCTGATGCCGAAGATGGTCTTCATCGAACGCGATGGATCGCACAAGGAAGTTGACGCGCCGTTGGGCCTGTCCGTGCTGGAAATCGCGCACCGGCATGGCGTCGATATCGAAGGCGCCTGCGAGGGCAGCCTGGCCTGCGCCACCTGCCATGTGATCGTGGGTGGCGAATGGTTTGGCAAGCTCGCGGCCACGACGGAGGATGAGGAGGACATGCTCGACCTCGCCTTCGACCTGCAGGAGACCAGCCGCCTGGGTTGCCAGATCGTGATGACCGATGCGCTGGACGGGCTGGTCGTGAAGCTACCCGCCGCCGCCAAGTGAACGCCTGGGAGAGCTACGGACGCGAGGGCGGGCTGTATCGCCAGCTGCGCGACGGCTGCGCGCGCGAATGGTCCGGCTACACCTGGCACAGCTTCGTGCAGCAGCTCTCCGCCGGCACCCTGCCCTTGCCGGCCTTCCAGCATTACCTGGTACAGGACTACCTGTTCCTGATCCATTTCGCGCGCGCCAAGGCGCTGGCGGTGGTCAAGGGCGAATCGCTGGCCGCCATGCGCGGCAAGGCCGCCGCCGTGCTGGCCATCCTGGATGAGACGAAGCTGCACCTGAAGTATTGCGCCGATTGGGGCCTGTCGGAGGCTGATGTGGTCGCCACGTCCGAGACGGTCGAGACGGTCAGCTACACGCGCTGGGTGCTGGACCGCGGGTTGCACGGGGATATCCTGGACCTGGAAGTGGCACTCGCCCCCTGCACCGTCGGCTATGGGGAGGTGGCGCTGCGAATCCTGGCCGACCCTGCGCGCATGGTGGCGGGCAACCCCTACCAGTCCTGGATCGAGATGTACGCCTCGGATGATTACCAGGCACTCGCCCGCGCGGCGGCCGAGCGGCTGGACAGCTTGGGTGACAGCCATGGCGGGCAGGCGCGCTTTGCCATGCTCTCGCGCGACTTCGCCGAGGCCGCGCGGCTGGAACAGCGCTTCTGGCAGCAAGGCTTCGCTGCGTGAGGATCCTGGTCGCCATGTCCGGCGGCGTGGAAAGCAGCGTCGTCGCAGCCCTGCTGCATGAAGCCGGGCATGAGGTGATCGGCGCCACCTTGCAGCTCTACGACCATGGCGCGGCCGTGCAGAAAAAGGGTGCCTGCTGCGCCGGCCAGGACATCCATGACGCCCGCCGCGTGGCTGACCATCTGGGCATCGCGCATTACGTGCTGGACCGCGAGCAGCGCTTCCGCGACGCCGTGATCCGCGACTTCGCCGACAGCTATGCCCGTGGCGAGACGCCCATTCCCTGCATCCGCTGCAACCAGACCGTGAAGTTCCAGGACCTGATGGACCTGGCCGATGACATGGGCTGCGAGGCACTCGCCACCGGCCATTACGCCCAACGCCTTGGCGACGAGCTGCACATGGCCGCCGACCCGGCGCGGGACCAGTCCTATTTCCTGGCGCACACCACCCAAGCGCAGCTGAAGCGCGTGCTGTTCCCGCTTGGGGCGATGCCGGACAAGGCGAGCGTGCGCGCGCATGCCGCGCGGCTGGGTGTGGTGGTGGCCGACAAGCCGGACAGCCAGGATATCTGCTTCGTTCCCACCGGCAGCTACGCCGATGTGGTGGGCAAGCTGCGCCCCGATGCCCTGGCGCCGGGCGAGATCACCAACGAGGCCGGCCGCGTGCTGGGCCAGCACCAGGGCATTGCGCGCTACACCGTGGGCCAGGGCCGTGGCCTGGGCATCGGCGGTGGCGACAAGCTCTTCGTGCAGGCGATCGACGCGCCGCGGCGGCGAATTGTGGTGGGCCCCAAGCCCGCCGCGCAGGTGATCGAGGCCGATGAGGTGAACTGGCTGGCAGAACCCGCCGCCGCCCTGCATTGCGATGTGAAATTGCGCGCGCGCGAGGCGCCGCACGCGGCTGCCGTCAGCTGGGACGGGGCGCGGCTCTCGATCACGCCCGAGGCAGCCTCAGTGGCCGCGCCGGGCCAGGCGGCGGTGCTGTATCACGGCACACGCGTGCTGGGCGCCGGTTTCATCCGCGCCTCGTTGACAGCGCGGGATGCGCGCCCTAAGCCCGCCCCCAGTCTGGTGGTGTAGCTCAGTTGGTTAGAGCACGGCACTCATAATGCCGGGGTCGGCGGTTCAAGTCCGCCCACCACTACCAATTCAGCGCCGCGCCTCGATCACATTCCAGATGTCGCGCTCCAGGTGCACGCCATCGAACCGCGCCAGTTCCTGCAGCCCAGTGGGCGAGGTGACGTTGATCTCGGTCAGATAGCCGCCAATCACGTCGATGCCCACGAAGATCATGCCCCTCTCGCGCAGGGCGGGACCAATGGCCTCGCAGATCTCGCGCTCGCGATCGGTGAGCGTGCTGGGTTCGGGTCGGCCGCCCACATGCATGTTGCTGCGCGCCTCACCGGCCGCGGGTACCCGGTTGATGGCACCCTTCGCCACGCCATCCACCAGGATGATGCGCTTGTCGCCCTGCCGCACCGCGGGCAGGTATTGCTGCACCACCAGCGGCTCGCGCGAGCGTTCGGTGAACATCTCCACCAGCGAATTCATATTCGGATCATCAGGCCGCAGGTGGAAAACGCCCGCCCCGCCATTGCCGAAGAGCGGCTTGATGATGATGTCGCCATGCTTGGCACGGAAGGCTGCGATCTCACGCGTGTCGGCGGTGATCAGCGTGACCGGCATCAGTTCCGGGAAGTGGGTGACGAACAGCTTTTCCGGCGCGTTGCGCACGGCCGCCGGGTCGTTCACCACCAGCGTCTTCGGGTGGATATGCTCGAGGATATGGGTGGCCGTGATGTACGCCATGTCGAAGGGCGGGTCCTGGCGCATCAGCACCACATCAGCATCGCGGCCGAGATCGAGTTCCACGGGCGCGCCGAGGGTGAAGTGGCGGCCCACCTCGCGCCGGACGGTGACGGGGTGGGCATGCGCCACCACCTGGCCGCCGCGCAATGACAGGTTGCGCACATGGTAGTGCCACAGGGCATGGCCACGCGCCTGCGCCTCCAGCATCAGCGCGAAGGTGCTGTCACCGTTGATGTTGATGCTCTCGATGGGGTCCATCTGGACCGCGATGCGCAATGCCATGCTGTGCTCCCGGCGCCTGCCGCGGACGGCAGGCTCCAGCCATTGTGGGGCGCGTGATTCAACGTCTTTGGCAATCCGCCGCGACGCATCACGCTCTTGCGCCCTGCTTGCCAGCCGGCGCGCGGCTGCGTCAATTCAGGCGGTTGCGCAGTTCGTCGATCAATTCGCGCAGGCGTATGCTGGCGGGGTCGGCCGGTGCCAGCGCAACGGCGCGTTCCAGGGCCGCGATGGCGGCGCCGATGCGCTCCAGCCGCTGGTTCATCAGCCCCGCTTCACGCCACAGCCCGGCATGCTCGGGCGAGAAGCGCAGCATGTCCTCGGTGCAGGTGAGTGCGGCCTGCATGTCCCCCGCGCGCAGGCGGCGCAGCTTGATGTTGTTCTGCAGCCTGAGCAGCACGGCGCGGTTGGTCATCGCGGTCAGCATGCCGGGCTTGAGCTCGGCCTTTTCGCCCTCCACGCGCTTGACCAGCGCGCGCATTTCGCGTGCTTCGAGGCGGGTGCCGCCATCGAAGACATCAATCACGACAGGGCCGGCATCACCGCGCAAGGCCAGCAGGAAATGCCCGGGGAAGTCGATGCCGTAAGCCTCCCAGCCCAGCGCATCGGCCGCGTGCAGCCAGAGCAGGCCGAGTGCGACCGGCAGGCCCCGCCTGCGCTCGATCACGTGCAGCAGATTGGCGTTGGACAGGTCGTCATAGGACTGGCTGTCGCCGCGAAAACCGAGCCTGTGATGCACCAGCCCCGCCAGCACCAGCCGCCGCTGCTCGCCATCGCCGGCATCGGCCGCGCTGTTGGCGAGTGCCGCCTGCATCGCCTGTTGCGCCAGCGATGAGAGGAAGCCACGCCCGGCCTGCCAGTTCGCCTCCGGCGCATCGATGCGCGCGAGCTGCAGCGCGGCCACCCCGATCTCGATCTCGCTGTCCGGCAATTGGCCGACGGCATCGAGTGCCGCGCGTGCCTCGGCCAGGATGGTGGCGTTCACGCCGGGCGCACCAGCATGGGCCCCAGCGCCCGGCCGCCCAGGACATGCACGTGGAAATGCGGCACCTCCTGCCCGGCATCATGGCCCATATTCGCGAGCAGCCGGTAGCCCGAGCCTTCCAGCGGCGCGCAGACCTGGCCCACGGCGCGCCAGAAGCCCGCAATCTCCTCGGCCGAGGCGGTCGCGTTGAAATCGGCCGCGGACACGTACGGCCCCTTGGGGATCACCAGGATATGCGTAGGCGCCTGGGGCGCGATGTCGTGGAAGGCCAGCGCAAGCGGCGTTTCCAGCACAGGCTTGCACGGGATTTCCCCACGCAGGATGCGCGCGA
>JAPLOK010000122.1 GCA_026400775.1 Alphaproteobacteria bacterium
GCCAAGCCTGGCACCCTTGCGTTCCAGCAGCGCATTGGTGCCGACGGTGGTGCCATGCACGATGGCTGCCATGTCGCGCACCGTGCCCACGGCGGAGAGGCCATCCATGAAGCCCGCGGCCTCATCGCCACGGCGGGATGGCACCTTGGCGACGCGGAAGCCGTCGCGGTCCAGCGCGAAGATATCCGTGAAGGTGCCGCCGACATCCACGCCGACCACAATGCCCGAGCGATTCAGCTCTTCGCGCCCTTCGGCGCTGCGATCGTCGGGCGGGGTCATCGCACATACCCCATCGCGCGATCCTGCGCGGCCGCGTCAGGGTCACGCTCCTCAGGCGGGCCCCAGCCGCCGCCGCCAGGCGTTTCCAGCCGGAGCCGCCCGCCCGCGCGCAGCACCACGCCAGCCACCTTGGAAGGCCGCGCGGGTGTGACCCAATCGGCGTCGTTCTTCCAGGTGAAGCGGTTCATCGCGCCCGCCCCGCCGCCGGCCACGCCGAAGGGGCCGCGCGTGCCGCGTTCGCCCAGCAGTGCGACGCGCGCATCGGTCAGCGCCTCGATCTCATAGACCGCGCCGACGCCGCCGCGATGCCGGCCCACGCCGCCGCTGCCATCGCGCAGCGCCCATTGCGTGAAGACGATGGGGTAGCGGCTTTCCAGGATTTCGACGGGCGGCATCACCGCCATGGAGATCGGGTTGTTGGCATGGTGCAGCCCATCGCCCTGCGGCGTGCCACCCAACCCGCCACCGTGGAAATTGAAGAACACCCAAGGCGTGCCATCGGCGCGTTTGCCCGCCATGGACAGGCCGTTGATGGTGCCGAAGGGCGCGGCCAAAGCGGCATCGGGGCGCGCCGCGCCGAGTGCGCCGAACACCACGCCGATCAGCCGCAGGATGGTCTCGGTATAGCCACCCACCGGCGCGGGGGGTGTGGCATCCAGCAGCGATCCGGGCGGGATCAGCACATCCACCGCGCGCATCACGCCGCTATTGGCCGGCACATCGGGGAAGGCGTGCTTCAGCGCGACATAGACAGCCGCGATGGTGGTGGCGCGCGAGATGTTGAGCGGCCCGGCGCAGGCGCCGGCGGTGCCGGTAAAGTCCAGCAAAAGCCTGCCCTCGCGCGCTTCGATGGTGAGCCGGATGGGAATGGACGCATCGCTCACGCCGTCATCATCCAGGATATCCTCGAAGGCAAAGCGGCCGGCGGGCAGCTTGGCGATCTCGGCGGCCATCAGCGCGGCGGCGCGGTCGGTCAGCGCGGCGAAGGCGCTCGCGATGCGTGGCGCCCCCTCGGCCTCCAGCAGTGCCGCCAGCCGCTTCTCGCCCAGATCCAGCGCGTTGAACTGCGCGGCCAGATCACCTTCGTTGGACATCGCCGTGCGCGTATTGGCGGACATGACGCGCAGCAGGTCCGCGTTGATGCCCGCGGTCGTGGCCAGCTTCACGATGGGAAGCCGAAAACCTTCCTGCAGCGATTCGGTCGCGGCCGGGTTGAAATTGCCCGCGACATTGCCGCCCACATCCAGCCAATGGCCCACACTGGCCAGCCAGCAGAAGACCTGGCATCGCGGAACACAGGCCGCACCAGGCGCATGTCGTTCAAATGCGTCCCCCCCAGATAGGGGTCGTTGAAGGCATAGGTTTCGCCCGGCGCGGGCGCGCCATGCTGTGCGCAATGCGCGATGACGGCGGCCACCGCGAAGGCGCTGGCACCCACGAAAATCGGCAGGCCGCGCGTGCCCTGCACCAGCGTCTCGCCCGTGGTCGCATGGTAGAGGCCATGCGACGCGTCGCGCGCCTCGGCGATGATCGGGTTGAAGGCGGAGCGGAACAGCGTCGCATCCATCTCATCGGCGATCTGTTCCAGGCGGCCTTTGAGAACGGCCAGGCTGACGGCATCGATATCGGGCATGGCGCGGCCTGTAGCGCGCGGATGAACGGCGCGCCAGAATGCGGCATGACAAGACGCCAAGCCCTGCTGCTCTGCGCCCCTTTGGCCGCCCTGCCCTTCGCCGCCCATGCGCAATGGTCGCCAGACCGCCCGGTGCGGCTGGTGGTGCCCTTCGCCGCCGGCGGGATCACCGACATATTGGCCCGTGCGGTGGCCGAACCGCTGGCCGCAAGGCTGGGCCAGCCGGTGGTGGTGGAAAACCGCCCTGGTGGCGGTGGCAATGTCGCGGGCGAACTGGTGGCGCGTGCGCCAGCCGATGGGCAAATGGTGCTCTTCGCCTCGCAGGGCATGGTGGTGATGAATGCAGCACTCTACGCGCAGCTCTCCTACGACCCGACGAATGATTTCGTGCCTGTGGCGATGGCCGCGCGGCAGCCCAATGTGATCGTGGCCAATCCGCGGCTGGTGACCGATGCCTCGCTCGGCGCGCTGCTGGAACGCGCTCGCCGTGAGCCTGGGCGCATCACCTATGGCAGCCCGGCGGCCGCGTCCTTCGCGCATATCTCGGGCGAGCGGCTGCGCTTCCAGGCCGGCGTGGACATCACCCATGTGCCCTATCGCGGCAGCGCGCCCATGCTGACCGACCTGATCGCAGGCAATATCGCGCTCGGCGTGGATGCGATCGCGACCTCCATGCCGCATATCCGCGCGGGCACCTTGCGCGCGCTCGCGGTCACCTCGCCCGAGCGGTTCCGCGCGCTGCCCGATGTGCCGGCGGTGGCGGAATTCCTGCCGGGCTACGACGCCAATGCCTGGTATGGCGCCTTCGTGCGGCGCGACACGCCGGAGGCCGTGCTGGCACGGCTGGATGCCGAACTGCGCGCGGTGATGACCGCCGCCCCCTTCCTGCGCCTGCTGGAAGACCGCCAGGCCGACCCCATGCCCGAGCCGCGCCCCGCCCTGCTGGCCCGCATGCGCGAGGAACAGCGCATCTGGCGCGAGGTGATCCAGCGCTCCGGCGCGCGCGCGGAGTGATGCGGACCAGGGCCACACCATGATGTGGCGCGACATCGTGGCCTGGGCCTGGGACAACCCGCCCGAAGCCCGCACGCGCCTGCTGCTGGCAGACAGCTGGGGCTGCATCCTCTCCGGCCTGCGGCACCCGCGCGTGCAGGCGCTGCGCGCAGCATTGAACGACGACGCCGCCGCTTACGCTGCCGCCATGTGCTGGGATGAATGGAATGACGGGCTGGCGCGCGCGCATGGCAGGCCAGGGCTGGCGGTGGCCCCCCTGGTGCTGGCCGCGCCCGCGCTGCTGCCCACCGCCTATGCGCTGGGCTACGAAGTGGCGGCGCGCGCGGGCGAGATGTGGCGCATCGCGCCGGGGATGCATGTGGACGGCACCTGGCACGCGCTGGGCGCCGCGGCGGCCGCCGTGCGTCTGGCCGGCGGCAGCCAGGCGCAGGCGGTGCAGGCGATCAACATCGCCGCCTGCCAGGTCCCGTTTTCCATCTATGCGCCGCTGGCCGCAGGCATGGACGGGCGCAACAGCTACCCCGCGCATGCGGTGATGCTGGGGCGGCTGGCGGCGGCCAGTGCGATGGCCGGCATGACCGCGCCGGATGATGCGTTTTTCACCGCGCGCGGCATCGCCTTGCCGCAGGCGCGCGCGGCTTGCGCACCACCCGGCGAATGGCTGCTGGAGCAAGGCTACATCAAGCCCTTCCCAGGTGTGCGGCATGCGCATTACGGCGCTGAGGCGGCGCTGCGATTCCATGGCACGGCACCACGCGCCATCACGCTGCGTGTCTATGGGGAGGCGCTGCGCTACGCCGCCAATCGCGCGCCGCGCACCCCCATCGCCGCGCAGTTCAGCCTGAGCTGGGCGGTGGCCGCGGCGCTGGGCCGTGGCCGCCTGACACCGGCGGAATTCACCGAGGATGCGCTCGCCGACCCTGCTCTGCGCGCGCTGGAGGCGATGGTGGTGCTGCAGGAGGATGCGACGCTGTCGGGCCGTGGTGCGACGCTGGTTGTGGATGGCGTGGCGCAGCGCGTGGAGAGCGCGCCGGGTGATGCGAGTGAGCCTGTCGATGTGCTGGCGAAATTCGGGGCCCTGCCAGGCTTCGCCGATCGCGCGCGCGGCATCCTGCACCCCGGTTGACGCGCGCCCGCAACCGCCCGACGCTATGCGATATTCAAGGGAGAAACGGCACCATGAGGCCATCGCCATGACCAATGCCTTCATCGTCGGCGCCTTCGAGCACCCGACCCGCAAGGCGGAGGATAAATCCACCGCCCAGCTGCACGCGGAAGTCGCCTTCGGCGCTTTGCAGGATGCCGGCCTCTCGGTCGATGACATCGACGGATATTTGTGCGCCGGTGACGCGCCGGGCATGGGCGGCCTGTCCATGGTCGAGCACATGAACCTGCGCAAGCTGCGCTACATCGACAGCACCGAGACCGGCGGTTCGTCCTATGTGATTCACGTGGGCCATGCGGCCGACATGATCAAGGCGGGCAAGTGCGATGTGTGCCTGATCACGCTCGCCGGCCGCCCGCGTGCCGAGGGCATGCAGACCGGCACCGCGGTGCGCTCCGCCGGTTCGGGCGTGCCCGACGAGCCCTTCGAACTGCCCTATGGCCGCACCATCGCGACGATGCATGCGATGGTCGCGCAGCGGCACATGTATGAATACGGCACCACCGCCGAACAGCTGGCCTGGGTGAAGGTCGCGGCCAGCCAGCACGCGCAGCACAATGAACACGCGATGCTGCGCAAGGTCGTCACGGTGGAAGACGTGATCAATTCGCCGATGATCGCCGATCCGCTGAAGCGGCTCGACTGCTGCGTCATCTCCGATGGCGGCGGCGCGCTGATCGTCGCGCGTGAGGAAATCGCCCGCAAGTTGAAGCGCCCCTTGGTCAAGGTGCGCGGCTATGGCGAGGCGGTGAAGCACCAGATGGCAGGCGCCATCGACCTGACCTATTCGGCCTCCGTCTCGTCGGGCAAGCAGGCCTTCTCGATGGCCGGCTGCACGCCGTCGGACATCAAGTATGCCTCCATCTATGACAGCTTCACCATCTCGGTGATCGTGCAGCTCGAAGACCTCGGCTTCTGCGAGAAGGGCCAGGGCGGTCGCTTCGTGGCTGACGGCAACCTGATCTCCGGCGTGGGCAAGCTGCCGTTCAACACGGATGGCGGGGGCTTGTGCAACAACCACCCCTCCAACCGCGGCGGCATGACCAAGGTGATCGAGGCGGTGCGCCAGGCGCGCGGCGAAGCGCACCCGGCGGTGCAGGTGAAGAACCACGACCTGGTGCTGGCCAATGGCAAGGGCGGCAGCCTGTGCACGCGCCATGGCTGCGGCACCGTCATTCTGGAGGCTGTGTGATATGCCAACCCCCGCATTCAACCGCATCCCCGCGGCACCGAACGAAGATCCGACCAACAAGCCCTTCTTCGACGCGGCGCGCGAGGGCAAGCTGCTGATCGGCCGTTGCCTCGATACCGGCAAGCCCTTCTTCTACCCGCGCGGCGTCAGCCCCTTCACGCTGTCCAACAACGTGACGATGGAAGAAAGCAAGGGCCAGGGCGTGATCTATTCCTGGTCCGTCGCACGCGGCAAGGAGCCGTACTGCCTGGCCTATGTCACGCTCGATGAAGGGGTCACGATCATGACCAACATCGTCGATTGCGACCTGGACATGGTGGCCTGCGGCCAGCGCGTGAAGCTGGTCTTCAAGCCGACCGATGGCGGCGCGCCGATGCCGATGTTCACGCTGGCCTGACGCGCCCCACCGCCACGGCGCGCAGTCCTTGCCACCACAGACCCCCGGCCGCCCGGCCGGGGGTCATTTTGTTGGCGAAACACCCTTCACCTGAGCCCCTCACTTGGTTAATGCACGTGGAAGTAGTATCATACACATGCATGCACGCCCACTTCAGGCCGCCGGGGTTCCAGGATGGACATCACCCTCTCGCGTCGCAGCCAGGGCCCGCTTGGCCAGGGCTTCAACAATGCCAGCGATTTCGCGGCGCTCTCGGCCGATGGTGGCTGGCTGGTCTTCCAGACCGAAGCCAACAACGGCTTCCTGTCGGACAGCAATGGCTGGGTGGACATCTGGCGGCAGAACCGCGCTGACGGCGCGCTGCAACGCGTCAGCCTGACCGATGGCGGCACCGCGACGGATGGCGCCTCCTTCGGGGCCGCGATCAGCGCCGATGGGCGGCACATCGCCTTCACCAGCATCGCCGCCAACATGCTGGCCGAAGACATGAACGGCATGGCCGATATCTTCCGCCGCGACATGGATACCGGCGCGCTGCTGCTGATCTCGATCAACAGCGATGGCAGGTCGGGCAACAACGTCTCCTTCGGCGCGACGATCACCGGCGATGGCAGCAAGCTCGCCTTCCTCTCAGCCGCCAGCGACCTGGTAACGGCCGACACGAACAACGCGATCGATGTCTTCCTGCGCGATCTCGCCGGCAACAGCATGCGCCTGGTCAGCACCGCGGCCGATGGCACCCAGGGCAATGCTGGCGCGCTGAACCGGCCCGCCATCTCGGCCGATGGCCGCTTCGTGGCATTCGACAGCCAGGCCAGCAACCTGCTCGCCGATGACACCAATGGGCGTGACGATGTCTTCCTGAAGGACATGCTGACCGGTGCCGTCACGCGCGTCAGCACCGCCGCCGATGGCACGCAGCAGAATGGCGGCTTCCAGGGCACGCTCCGGCCGGTGATCTCGGCCGATGGGCGCTATGTCGCCTTCGCCTCCTCGGCCAGCAATCTGGTGGCGGGCGATACCAACAACGCGCTCGATGTCTTCCGCCGCGACATGCTGACCGGCGCGATCGAGCGCGTCTCCATCACCGCGGGCGGCGTGCAGGGGCAGCGCGACAGCCTCGATGCCACGATCAGCGCCAATGGCCGCTTCATCGCCTTCACCAGCCTGGCCGCCAATTTCGCCGCCGATGACCGGCCGGCCTCGGCCGATATCTTCCTCAAGGACATGCAGACCGGCGCGCTGATGCTGCTCTCGCGCAACCTCTCGGGCGTGCCGGGCCTGGGTGAGAGCGTGAATGCCGCGATCAGCGCCGATGGGCTGCGCATCGCCTTCGCCTCCACCGTGGGCGATCTGGTCGCGGGCGATGCCAATGCCTGGCAGGACATCTTCGAAGCCGCCCTGCCCCGCGCCTCGGATGCGATCAGCGGCACCAGCGCGGCCGATGCGTTGAACGGCACGGCGGCGGCGGACACCATCCTGGGGCTCGCCGGCGATGACTGGCTGCGCGGCCATGACGGGGATGACCGGCTGGAAGGTGGCGCCGATGCCGACACACTGGATGGCTCGGCCGGCGCCGACCTGATGCTGGGCGGCCCCGGCCATGACCAATACGTGATCCGCGACGCCGCCGATCGCGTGATCGAGGCCGAGGACGAGGGCACCGACACCGCCTGGGTGCTGCTCGCCGGCTGGACCCTGCCCGCGCATATCGAGATCGGCCGCCTGGTGGGAGCCGCCAATATGCTGACCGGCGGCGACC
>JAPLOK010000411.1 GCA_026400775.1 Alphaproteobacteria bacterium
CGCGCGCTGCTGACCGCGCCCCGGCTGCTCGTGTTCGACGAGGCGACCAGCGCGCTCGACCCTGAGAGCGAGGCGCTGGTCAACCGCAACCTCGCCGACATGGCGCATGGGCGCACGCTGATTATCGTGTCGCACCGGCTGTCCTCGCTGGTGCGCTCGGATGCGATCCTGGTTTTGGAACAAGGCCGCGTGGCCGACTTCGCACCGCATGAGGTGCTGCTGCAGCGCTGCGAGATCTATCGCGGCTTGTGGCACCAGCAGACGGAACACATGGCATGATGCGCAGCCGGCCGGCCATCACGCGTGAGGCCATCGCCTTTCAGGATGACGTGGATGCGCTGGTGGCCGAACCCGCGCCGCTGCTGCTGCGCTGCTGGCCTGCCTTGGCGGCGCTGATGCTCTTGTCGCTGCTGGTGGTGGCCGCGGTATCGCGCGTCGATGTGGTGGTGACCGCGCAGGGTCGCCTGGTGCCGGATGCACCGCCGGTGGTGATGCAGCCGATCGAGCGCGCGGTGCTGCGCGAATTGCTGGTCCGCCCCGGAGAGACGGTGCGCGAGGGGCAGGTGCTGGCCTTGCTGGACGCCACCTTCACCGAGGCTGATCGAGATGCCCTGGCCGCACAACAGCGTGCGCTCTCAGCGCAGCGCGCTCGGCTGGAGGATGAGCTGGAAGGCCGTGGACCGGCTGCCGCGCGCGATGCCGAGGCGGCGCTGCAGTCGCGCCTGCATGGCGAGCGTGATGGCGTGCTCGCAGCGCGCCGTACGGCACTGGATGAGGAATTGCGCGGCCTTGATTCCGCCTTGCGCATGGAGCGCGAGGCCGTTGCTGGCCTCGACGAGCAATTGGCCATCGCGCGCGAGGTGGAGGCGATGCGGGCACGCCTGGCGGAAGGCCAGGTCGGCTCACGGCTGAACCTGCTGGCGGCGCGCGCCGCGCGGCTGGAGGCCGAGCAGGCACAACGCAGTGCCGCCGCGCGCATCGCCGATCTGCAACACCGCCAGATCGCGCGCCGCGCCGAGTTGGCAAGCTTCCTGCAAGATTGGAGGCGGCAACTATTCGAGGAACTGGCCCGCGTGCGGACCGAGCTTGCGCGTGTCGAAGAACAGCTCGCCAAGGCCTTGCGAATGGATGCTTTGACGACACTGCGCGCCCCGCGCGATGGCGTCGTGCTGGAGGTGGCGCGGCGCGCGCCTGGTTCGGTTGTCCGCGAGGGGGATGCGGTGGTGGTGCTAGTGCCCTCCGATGTGCCGCTGATCGCTGAGATCGGGCTGCGATCTTCCGATATCGGGCGGTTGCAGCCGGGGGATCAGGCTGTGCTGAAGATCGATGCCTTCCCTTGGCGCCGCCATGGTGCGCTTGAGGGACGGCTGCGCAGCGTGAGCCGGGAGTCGCAATCGGCGCCGGGTGTTGCTGCACAGCATCGCGCGCATCTCGAGGTGCAGGGCGGCGCGATGCGCGGCCTGGTCGATGGTGGGGCACCGACGGCCGGCATGACGCTGGTGGCTGAAATCAAGGTCGGCTCACGCAGCGTGCTGGAGTTCTTCCTCGAACCGCTGATCCGCGGGCTTGTGGAGAGCCTTCGCGAGCCCTGACGGCATTCAGGGCCGCAGGCGGATCCGGCGATAGGCGTCTTCCAGGCGGCGGGTGAAGCCCGCACTGTCTCCCAGACTGCGCATCCAGGGCGCCTCGCCGCAGCGCATGCGCAGCGCCTCGTGCCAGGCGGGATTGGCCGCGATCGCGATGGCGCGGTCCGTGTAGTCCGCCATGTCACGTGCGATACAGTCGGGCAGTTGCATGGCGCTCAGCAGGCTTGTGGCCATGCGCGCGGCGAAGGCCCGGCCGGCCAGCGTCAGCAATGGCAGGCCCATGCGCAGCGCGTCGGACGCGATGGTGCCGGCATTATAGGGCGACGTGTCGAGGAACAGGTCGGCCAGGGCCATGCGTGCGCGGTAACGCGCGGGATCGACGCGCTGGGCGAAGATCAGGCGTTCCGGCGCAAGGCCCAGCGCGGCCCAGCGGGCCGAGAGCATGGCGCGGCTCGCCGGCCCGTCATCGATCAGCCAGAGCACCGCGCGCGGCGATTGCGCCATGATGTCGAGCCAGGCGGAGAACATGCTCTCCGTGATCTTGTAGTGATGCGAGAAGCAGCAGAAGACGAAGGCATCCTCCGGCAGGCCCTCGGCCGCGCGGGAGACGGCGGGCAATACGGGTGCGCGGCTGTCATTGGCCTGGTAGCAGCCCTCGATATGCAGCGGCCGCGGCATGTAGTGTGGCGCTTCTTCGGGCGGAATGGCGATGGCATCGCTGATCAGCCAATCCAGTTCGGGCAGCGGCACCGGGCCTATATAGCCGAGATAGGTGGCCTGTACCGGCGCGGGCTTCCAACGCAGCGCGCCGAGGCGTGAGCCGCGGGTCAGGCCATTCAGCTCGACCAGGATGTCGATCTCATCGGCGCGGATCCGGCGCGCCACGGCTTCGTCATCGAGATGGCGGACGGGTACATGGTGGTCGAGCGCTGCGATGACGCGGCTGCGCACATCGCTGCCGTCATCGGGCGAGGCGCAATAGCCGAACACCTCGAAGCTCGTGCGGTCATGCCGCTCGAGCAGTTCGGCGATCAGGAAGCTCATCGCATGGCGGCAGAAATCGGATGAGAGATAGCCGATCCTGATGCGTGGATGCGCATAGCCTTGAGCCGGCGCCAGGCGCTGATGCACCGGCGGCAGCTTGCGGGCGATCCAGGCGGCCGCCACCTCGCGCTGGTGCGCAGGGTCATCGAACAGCGCGAGCGCCGCGAGCGGGCCGGTGTGCAGCGCCATCTTCGCTTCGCTCAACCCGGGCAGCATGGAGCGCAGGATGGGCCAATCGGTCATGCGCTGGCGGATATGCGTCCAGTGCTGGAGTACATCGGGCTGGTCGGGTGTGATGAGCAGGGAGGCCCGCAGCTCTGCCTCGGCCTCGGGCAGCAGACCCTGGTCTTCGAGGCTGCGGCCCAGATGGTTGTGCAGGACACGGCGGGTATCGGCCGCAGGCATGGCCTGGCGCCAGCATGCCTGGGCGCCGGCGCGATCGCCGCTGGCTTCCAGAGCGAGGCCCAGATTGACGCGCGCCGCGTGCAGGTCGGGCTTGAGCGCGAGCGCATTGCCATAGGCGGTCGCGGCTTCGCCGGGCTGGCCGTGCCGCAGCAGCTCCACGCCGAGATTGAACCAGACACCGAAGGCTTCAGGCTGCCGGCCGTGCAGCGCCAGCCAGGCACGGAGCAATTGTGCGGGTGATTGCACGTGGCCCGCCGCGTCTTCGCTCAGTTGCAGAAGCTGCGCCAAGTTGAGGCGCAGTAGTGCCCGCGCGAAGCGCTCGTGATGCGCGGCAGCGATGCTGGCCAGCGGTTCGGGCGCCTGCATGCAGGCTTGCAGCCATGCGGCGTCGGCCTGCCATTCGGGCGGGGTGATTGCGTTCATGCTGTCGCATCCTGCGGCTTGCGCGGCAAGTTTCGCTTGGGATGGTTAACAGACGGTCAACAGCGGTGAGAGTTTTCCTGCGACGGTTTACCGGCAGGCAATCATTCGTCGGCAGATTACGGATATCTGGGCCTTCGGGCTCGTCGTCATTGCGCGCCCCGCGCGCCGGCAGGAGCTTCGCATGTCTATCATTCCCAGCCTGACCACCGCGCAGATTCAGGAACTGACCACGGCGACCATTGCCGCCCTGACCACAGCCGATATCCGCAGCTTCACAACGGCGCAGATCATGGCGCTGACGACGGAGCAGGTTCGTGCGCTGGGCACTGGCCAGGTTGCATCGCTGACGACGGCGCAGATTGCTGCGCTGGAGACGGCGGATCTTGCGGCGCTGGGTTCTGGCCAGCTGCCTGGGCTGGGTTCTGGGCAGGTGTCTGCGTTGACGACTGGGCAGGTGTCCTCGCTGACGACGGCGCAGCTGACGGGCCTTGGTTCGGCGCAGCTTGCAGGCCTGGGTTCGGCGCAGATGGGCGCGCTGACGACGGGTCAGGTTGC
>JAPLOK010000110.1 GCA_026400775.1 Alphaproteobacteria bacterium
AAGGCGACGCGGTCGGGGTGATAGGTGTCGGACTGCGTGAGGGAGCGCTGGATGGAATTCTCGCGCGACGACACGACGTCACGCAGGCGCCGGTCGGAGAAGGTCTGGTTGCCGACGAAGTTGATGCGCGAAATGCGCGCCGAATCGCCCTCGGTGATCTCGAACACCACATCGACGCGGTTCTGGTCGAGCGTGATGATCTGCGGCGTAACGGTGGCCGCGAACCGCCCGCGCCGGGCGTAGAGGTCCAGGATGCGCTGGCGATCGGCCTGGGCCAGCTGCGGCGTGAAGACGCCGCGCGCGCGCAGCTGCACCTCGGGGCGGATATTGTCGTCGGAGACGCGGCGATTGCCCTCGAAGGCAATGCGGTTGATCAGCGGGTTTTCCTGCACCGAGACCACCAGCCGCGAACCATCGCGGCCGATCTGCACGTCGCGGAAAAGGCCGGTGGCGAAGAGCGCACGCAAGGAGCGGTCCATGCGGTCCGGCTCGTAGCTGTCACCGGGCTGGAGCAGCATGTAGCTGCGGATGGTGTCCGCATCGATGCGCTGGTTGCCGCGGATTTCCACGGCGGAGATGGCGCCGTTCTGCTCCAGCGTGTTGCGCTGGGTGGGTTGCGGGCGGCGCTGTTGCGCGTCCGCCACCGCCGGGATCAGCGGCAGCAGGCAGGCGGAGGCCATCAACAGGCCCCGGAGGGTCGGGAAAAGCGTAGAAATAGGGGCGCGCATCTTCACTCTGTCTCGGCTCGGGCGGCACCATAGCGGCGAGGGGCGCGCACCGCTACCCGGCCCCGCTGCGGTTCGGGCATCAGGTCAAAATCCCCACCACCCAGCGGCCGAAGGCGCCATGCGCCAGATCGTTCCAGGTGGCGAAGACGAACAGGGCGATCAGCAGCGCGAAGCCTGCGCGGAAGCCATATTCCATGGCCTTGGCCGGCAGCGGACGGCCGCGAATCGCCTCGGCGGCGTAGAACATCAGGTGCCCGCCATCGAGCAGCGGCACCGGGAAAAGATTGATCAGCGCGAGCGACACCGACAGCAGCGCCATCAGGTTGATCAGCGGCACGATGCCCAGGCTCGCGGCCTGGCCCGACACCTCGGCGATGCGAATCGGCCCGCCCAGATCCTGCGCCGAACGCGCCCCCGAGATCATCTCCCACACGCCCACCAGCGTCTGGCCGGAGATGTCCACCATATGCACCGTACCGGCCCAGAGCGCGCTGACCGGGTCCAGCCGCTCGAACTGCGCGCCGCCGCCCTGGATGCCGAGCACGCCGACCGGCGCTGCCTCCGAGCCCGGGCGGGTGGCGGGCACCACGGTCAGGCGGATTTCGCGGCCGTCGCGCATCAGCGTGACCGCCACTTCCTGGCCGGCGCGGGGCTGGATATGGCGCTGCAACTGCTCGAAGCGCTGCACGCGCTGGCCATCGAGCGCGGTGACGACATCGCCCTGCATGATGCCGGCGCGCTCGGCGACGGAGCCGGCGGCGACCATGCCGATCGCGGTCTGGCCCATCGGCCGGCCATGGGTGGCGAAGAGCAGCGCGAACAGCACCGCGGCGAGGATGAAGTTGGCCGCCGGCCCAGCGGCCACGACAATGGCGCGGTCACGCACCGGCTTGTCGTGGAAGGTCTGGTCCGGGCGGAGTGCTGCCATTTCCTCGGGCGTGGCGTCGTTCGGGTCGATCTGGCCGTGCAGCTTCACATAGCCGCCGAGCGGGATCCAGGAGACGCGCCAATCGGTGCCGCGCTTGTCGGTCCAGCCGGCGATGGTGCGGCCGAAGCCGATGGAGAAGACATCCACATGCACACCGCGCCAGCGCGCAGCCAGGTAGTGACCCAGTTCATGGATGAAGACGAGCACGCCCAGCACGACCAGGAAGGCCAGGATGGTGCGAACGATCTCGGGCAGGAAATCCAGCATGGGGTTGAGTTAGGCTGCCGCGCGCCGGGCCGCAATGCGCATGGCCGATTCGCGCGCCGCCGTATCGGCCGCCAGCACCGCGGGGAGGTCCGGCACGGGCAGGTGCGAGAGTTCCACCAGGGTTTCTTCCACCACCGTCGCGATATCCAGGAAACCCAGCTTGCGGGCCAGGAAGAGCGCGACGGCGACCTCGTTCGCGGCGTTCAACACGCAAGGCGCGGCGCCACCTGCGACCAGCGCCTCGCGGCACAGGCGCAGCGCCGGAAAGCGAATCGTGTCTGGCGCAAAAAATTCAAGTTTCGCCAGCGCGGCCAGGTCCAGGCGCGGCACCGCCACATCCATGCGCGCAGGCCATGCCAGGGCATGGGCGATGGGCGTGCGCATGTCAGGACTGCCAAGTTGCGCCAGGATGGAGCCATCACGGTATTGCACCAGGCCGTGCACGGCCGATTGCGGATGAACCAGCACTTCGATCTGCTCGGGCGTCACGGAGAAGAGGCGCGCGGCCTCGATCATCTCCAGCCCCTTGTTGAACATCGAAGCGCTGTCGACCGAGATCTTGGCGCCCATGGACCAGACCGGGTGCTTCACCGCGGCTTCCGGCGTGGCGGCGCGCATTTCGGCAAGCGATGCGTTGCGGAAGGGGCCGCCGGACGCCGTCAGGACGATCTTCTCGATGGCGTCAGGCGCGGCGCCGACCATCGCCTGGAAGATGGCATTGTGTTCGGAATCCACCGGCAGGAGCGTGGCCCCCGAGGCGGCAGCGGCTTCCAGCACGATGGGGCCGGCGCAGACCAGGGATTCCTTGTTGGCCAGCGCCAGCGTGCCGCCGCGCTTCAGGGCGGCCAGGGTGGAGGCGAGGCCCGCCGCCCCCACAATCGCGGCCATGGTCCAATCGACCGGGCGCGCGGCCGCTTCCAGCACGGCGTTCTGCCCGCCCGCGGCTTCGATCCCGCTGCCGGCCAGGGCTTCGCGCAGCGCGGGCAGCGCCGCCTCATCGGCCACCAACGCCAGCTTGGCGCGCAAGGCACGCGCCTGCGCCGCCAGCGCCACCGCGTCACGGCCGGCGACCAGCGCCTCCACCGCGAAGCCGCCGCCTTCCAGCAGGGCTGCCGTGCTGCGGCCGATGCTGCCGGTGGCGCCCAGAACGGTGATGCTTCTCAACGCCACAAATGCACTCCCAAACCAAGGACAATACAAAGCAAAGCCGCTACCGGCGCTGCCGCCAAAACACCATCCAGCCGGTCCAGCAGACCGCCATGGCCCGGGATCAGCTGCGAGGAATCCTTCACGCCGAAGCGCCGCTTGATCCAGGATTCCAGCAGGTCTCCAGCCTGGGATACCACCCCCAGCGCACCGGCGACCAGCGCCGCGCGGAATTCGGACCCCGCAGGCTCCATCCACCAGGCGGCCATGACGCCGACCAGCATCGCACCCACCAGCCCGCCCGCCGCACCGGACCAGGTTTTCCCCGGCGAAATGCGTGGCGCCAGCTTCGGCCCGCCGAAAGCGCGCCCGGCCACATAGGCGGCACTGTCACTGGCCCAGACCACGGCGAAGAGGAACAGCACATTCTCCCGCCCGGCGGCATTGTCGTGGCGCAATTCCATCAGCGCGATGCCGGCCACACCGATATACAGCACGCCCGTGGCCAGGAACCAGGCCGGCAGGCCGGCGGCGTTGCGATGCACCAGGGCCGCCACGACCAGCAGCGCCGCCAGCCCCAGCAAGGGCATGCCCAACACCGCCAGCGCCCCGCCCCCCAGCACGCCCAAGGGCACCAGCATGCCCGGCATGGCGCGGGTGGAGCCGCCGCACATGCGCACCCATTCCCAGGCCAGTCCCGCGATGCACAGCGCCAGCAGCGCGTTGAACCAATGCGCGCCCAGCCAGATGCAGGCAATGGCCGCGGGCAGCAGCAGGGCAGCCGTGGTCAGGCGCTTGCGCAGGTCCCGCCAGGGGCCGGTCGTGGCCGTGGCACTCACCCGACGCGCGCCCCGTAGCGGCGTTCGCGCGCGCCGAAGTTCTCGATGGCGGCGTGGAAATGCGTGGCGTCGAAATCCGGCCAGAGCAAGGGCTGGAAGATGAACTCAGCATAGGCCGCCTGCCAGAGCAGGAAATTGGACAGCCGCTGCTCGCCGCTGGTGCGGATGATGAGGTCGGGGTCGGGCATTCCTGCCGTGGTGAGATGGCGGGAGAAGGCGGCCTCGTTCACCTCCTCGGGCGCCAGGTCGCCGCGGGCCACAGCCGCGGCCACGGCGCGGGCGGCGGCCAGGATTTCGGCCCGCGCGCCATAGGATAGCGCCACATTGAGGTTGAGTGCGGTGTTGTGCGCGGTGCGTTCTTCGCCACGGTCGATCAGGCGGCGCAGTTCCTCGCCGAAGCGGGCGCGGTCGCCGATGATGCGCAGGCGCACGCCTTCGCGCGCGAAATGGTCAATCTCGTGGTTAAGGTAGTAGCGCAGCAGGCCGGTCAGTTCCTGCACCTCATCCTGCGGGCGCTGCCAGTTCTCGCTGCTGAAGGCGAAAAGGGTAAGCCAGCGCACGCCGGCGCGGCCGGCAGCCTCGATCGCGCGGCGCGCGGCCTCCGCGCCAGCACGGTGGCCGAAGGCGGCGGGCTGGCCGCGGCGCTGCGCCCAGCGGCGATTGCCATCCATGATGATGGCGACATGCACCGGGATGCGCGCCGGCGCCGCGTTCTCAGGCAGGCGCGCGTCATCCGGCATCTATCGCATGCCTGCGGAGGGCTGCGGCGCGTCGCGGCGCGTCTTTTCCGTGCTGGGTGCGTCAGTCGGCTGGCCGATGCAGCCAGCATCGGCCGCGCCGCCTTCCTGCCCAGCCCGAAAAATCCATCGCCGCGCCATCGCCGGTCCCTCCCCAGGCATGCTCAAACGGTCCGAATATCCTTGTCCTTCTCGGCGAAGGCAGCGTCGATCTTCTTGGTGTATTCGTCGGTCAGGGTCTGCATCTCCTTTTCGGCGCGCTTGGCCTCGTCCTCGGAGATGGTGGATTTCTTCTTCCACGCCGCGATCTGCTCCATGCCGTCACGGCGCACGCCGCGAATCGCGACCTTGGCGCCCTCGGCGTATTTCGCCGCCTGCTTCGAGAGGTCGTTGCGGCGCTCAGCGGTGAGCGGCGGCAGCGGCACGCGGATGGTCTGGCCTTCGGCCTGCGGGTTCAGGCCGAGACCCGAATCGCGGATGGCGATTTCCACCGCCTTGGTCTGGCTGCGGTCGAAGACCTGCACATTCAGCATGCCCGGGCCGCCAACCGAGATATTCGCCACCTGGTTCAAGGGCGAGACGGCGCCATAGATTTCCACGCGGATGGGTTCCAGAAGCGCGGGCGAGGCACGGCCGGTGCGCAGGCCCTGAAACTCCTTCTTCAGCGTCTCCATGGTGCTGTCCATGCGGCGCTTCATGTCGTCCT
>JAPLOK010000178.1 GCA_026400775.1 Alphaproteobacteria bacterium
CGCGCCGACTTGCCGGTACGGCCACGCAGGTAATAGGGCTTAGCACGACGCACCTTGCCGCGACGCACCACCACCAGTTCCGCGATTGCCGGCGAGTGCAGCGGGAACACACGCTCCACGCCCTCACCGTAGGACAGCTTGCGCACAGTGAAGTTGGAATGCAGCCCGCGGTTCGAACGCGCGATGACCACGCCTTCAAACGCCTGGGTGCGGGTGCGCTCACCTTCTACCACTTTCACCATCACGCGCAGCGTATCGCCGGGCGCGAATTCGGGAATCGGGCGGGTGGCGACAAGCTTCGCCTTCTGTTCGGCGTCGAATTGCTGCAGCAGGTTCATCGGTCAAATCCCTTCGGTTGGCGGCGTATATGCGACGGCCGCGCCTTATGCAAGACCAGTCTTAGAGTTTGTTAGGAATACGTTCCACAATTCCGGCCGGCGCGTGCGCGTGGCGGTTTCCGCCTGCTCGCGCCGCCAGCGCGCCACCGCTGCATGGTCGCCCGAGAGCAGCACGGGCGGCACTGTTCGCCCCTCCCATTCCGCGGGGCGCGTGTATTGCGGGTATTCCAGCAGGCCGGCCGAGAAACTCTCCTCGACCGCGCTCTCCGCGCCGCCCATCACGCCCGGCAGCAACCGCACGCAGGCATCCAGCACCACCAGCGCGCCCAATTCGCCGCCCGAGAGCACCGCATCGCAGACCGATACTTCGATCATGCCACGCGCCTCGATCACACGCTGGTCCATCCCCTCATAGCGGCCACACAGCAGCACCAGGCCAGGCCCGGCCGACCATTCGCGCACCATCGCCTGGGTCAGCGGCGCGCCGCGCGGTGTCAGGCACAGGACCGGCCGCGCGCCCGGCTCGGCGGCAGCCAGCGCCGCAGCCAGCACATCAGGCCGCAGCACCATGCCTGCACCGCCACCGAAAGGCGTGTCATCGACCTGGCGGTGGCGGCCCAGCCCGTGTTCGCGGATGTTGCGCGCCTGCAGCGACCACAGGCCGTCGCGCAGCGCGCGCCCGGCCAGCGAGAGGCCGAGCGGTCCTGGAAACATCTCGGGGAACAGGGTCAGGACCGTGGCGTGGAAGCTCACGGGCGCGCATCCGTCTCGGTCGGCAATTCGACCATGATGCGCCCGCCGGCCACGTCGACCACCGGCACACAGGCATGGGTGAAGGGCACCAGGCGCTCCGGCGGGCCGGACAGGGTGATGAAGGCGCCCGCGCCATGGTCATCCACCGCGCGCACCATGCCGAGCGGCGTGCCATCGGCGGTGAAGGCGGACAGGCCGATCAGATCGGCCAGATAGAATTGATCCTGATCCGGCGCGGGCAGCCGCGCGCGGTCGATGAACAGCTTGGTGCCGGTCAGTTTTTCAGCCGCATTGCGGTCGGTCACGCCATCGATGGAGACCAAGTCCTCGCCATGCGCGCGGAGCACAAAAACGCGCCCCGCGGCATCCTGCAGCGGGTTGTAATGCGTGACCGGCTGTTCGCCGAAGCAGCGATGTCGCAACAGGCCGCGCACGCCGTGCGCGCGGCCCAGCTCGGCGATCAGGATGGTGGGCAATCAGCCCGCGGCGGCCGCGGCCGCGCGCTCCTGCGCCTTCTTCTTCGGCATCGCCTGCTTGGTCTGCTTCGGGATCGCGGGCATCGCGATCAACCCGGCGCGGCCCAGGAAGCGTGCAACCCGATCGGTCGCGGTAGCACCCTTGCCCAGCCAGCCCTTGATCGCCTCTTCATCCAGGCGGATGCGCTCGGCATGGTCCGAGGGCAGCATTGGGTTGTAGGCGCCGACCTTCTCGATGAAGCGGCCATCGCGCGGGCTGCGGCTGTCGGCCACCACGATGTGGTAATAGGGGCGCTTCTTGGCACCGGCGCGAGAGAGGCGAATCTTCAGGCTCATCAATAGTTCCTTTCAAAAAGGTCGCTTGTTTCCAAGGCCAGGCAGCAGGCTGGCGAGACCGCCCCGCATCATCCCCTTTTGGCCCATCTTGTTCATCCGCTTCATCATCGCGGACATGTCGTCGAACTGCTTCAGCAGGCGGTTCACATCCTGCACCTGCACCGCGCGGCGTTCCTTGGGCGTCATCGAGGAGATGATCGCCGCCTGGCGCTTCAGGATACGCTCATCGAGATTCGCATCCTTCAGCTGGTCCTTGATCTTGCCCACGCCCGGCAGCATGCCGAGGATCCCCTGCAGCGAGCCCATCTTGCCGATCTGCTGCAACTGCTTGGCGTAGTCCTCCAGCGTGAACTGGCCTTTCTGCATGCGGGCCGCGAGTTGCTCGGCCTCGTCACGATCGATCGTCTCGGCCGCGCGCTCCACCAGCGACACGATATCGCCCATGCCCAGGATGCGGCCGGCGATGCGTTCGGGGTGGAAATCCTCCAGCGCATCCAGCTTCTCGCCAGCGCCCAGAAGCTTGATCGGCGCACCCGTCACCGCGCGCATGGACAGCGCCGCACCGCCGCGGGCATCACCATCCACCCGCGTCATGACGATGCCGGTGACGCCCACCTTCTCCTGGAAGGCGCGCGCTGTGTTCACCGCGTCCTGGCCGGTCATGGCATCGACGACCAGCAGCGTCTCATGCGGGTTCACCGCGGCCTTCACCGCGGCCACCTCGGCCATCAGCGCGTCATCGATGGCCAGGCGGCCGGCGGTGTCCAGCACCACCACATCGAACAATTCGCGCCGCGCGACATCCATCGCGCGCGCGGCGATCTCCAGCGGCATCTGCCCGGCCACGATGGGCAGCGACACCACCTCGGCCTGGGTGGCGAGTGTGGCCAACTGCTGCTGCGCGGCCGGGCGATGCACGTCCAGGCTGGCCAGCAGCACGCGCCGCTTCAGTTTGCTGCGCACCCGCAGCGCGATCTTGCCCGAGGTCGTCGTCTTGCCCGAGCCCTGCAAGCCCACCATCAAAATCGCGACAGGTGCCGGCGCTTCCAGATCCAGCCCGCCGGTCGCGTCCTTGCCGCCGAGGGCGTCGATCAGCGCGTCATTGACGATCTTCACGACCTGCTGGCCGGGAGCCACCGAGCGGATCACTTCCTGCCCAACGGCGCGTTCTCGGACCTGGTTGATCAGGTCGCGCGCGACGGGCAGCGCGACATCGGCTTCCAGCAGGGCGATGCGGACTTCGCGCAGCGCCTCTGTGACATCGGCTTCCGAGAGCGCGCCACGGCCCCGCAGGCGGTCGAACACCGCGCCGAGCTTGCTGGACAGGCCTTCGAACAAACCGCGTCACTCCAAATGCCATTGCGCCGCTGCGCGAAGCTTCGCGGAGCGGCGTGGCGACCCGACCATCGGGTGGCCCTCGTCCGGGCGATGCCCGGCGGGGCGGGGATTACGCGCGCCAGACCACCCGGTCAAGCCAGGAGATGACGCGGCGGACGGCAGGCAGGGCTGCGCGTTCCAGCATCAGGTCATGGCCGGCATTCTCGAACATCACGCATTCGGCCCCGAGCCAGGCGGCCAGCCGGCGCTGGTCCGGCACGGCCGAGGCATCGCGACCGGCGCCCACCACCAGGATGGGGCAGGTGAGTGCTGTGCGGTCCAGCCTGCGCGGCGCGTTGCGCGTGGCGGGGCTTTCGCCGCAGAGCCGGTCGAGCGCCCATTCCACCACGGCGTCCTCGGCATCGGCGAACCAGATACGGCGGGCTTCGTCGCGCGATGGGCACCAGGGCAGGGAAGGGTTCATAGGCTCACGTGGGCCAGTCAGCGCATCCACCGCAGCACTGGCCACGGGCAGCAGGCCCGCCGGGCGCATCTGCACGGCTGCCAGTTGCGCAACCCAACCACCCAGCGAATGCCCGCCAACCACGACCGGCCGGCCGGGCAAAGTGACGGCGAAGGCGGCCACGCGGTCGGCATAGTTCTGCGGGGTCAGGCGCACATACTCAGCCTCGGGCAAAGTGGGCGCGTCGGTGTGGTTGGGCATGGACAGCGCATGCACGGCGTATCCGGCTGCGGCCAAAGCGGGCTGCCAGAAGCGCCATGCCCACCAGCCATGGCAGGAGCCGGGGATCAGGATGATGTCGGCGGCGACGGGGCCGTGGCGAGGCGTCATGGATGCGGCGAAGACATCGCCCAACACGCGCCGTTCAAGCAGAATATCGTTTTCCAGGATGGTCGGTCCCATTGAGTATCCGGCCGCAAAGCGGCCGGCGCCGCCCATGAGCCATGCCCATCAGCGATGCCCACTGCGTGGCGTAAGCCAAGCGCGCGAACCGCGTGCCCGGCGCCTGAGGGCTCAAAACCCCCAATAACCTTAGCTAGGCCAAGGTCATTTGGGTGCGAGAACCATGATCATCTGGCGGTTCTCCATGCGCGGCATGGACTCCACCTTCACCAGTTCCGCCAACTCCGTGCGCACGCGTTCCAGCAGCTTCGCGCCAAGTTCTTGGTGCGCCATCTCACGGCCACGGAAGCGCAGCGTGACCTTCACCTTGTCGCCATCGACGATGAAGCCCTTCATCTGCTTCATCTTGGTCTCGTAATCATGGTCGTCGATGTTCGGGCGGACCTTGATCTCTTTGATCTCGACGACCTTCTGCTTCTTGCGCGCCTCGTTGGCCTTCTTCTGCTGCTCGTATTTGAACTTGCCGTAATCGGTGATCTTGCAGACAGGCGGCACGGCATTGGGGCTGATTTCCAACAGGTCGAGCCCGATCTGGTACGCGCGATACAGCGCGTCACGCGTCGTCACGATACCCACCATCTCCCCATCCTGGTCGATCAATCGCACCTGCGGCACGCGGATATCTTCATTCACGCGCGGGCCATCGCGGCTGGGCGGTTGCGGACCTGACGGCATGGGTGGGCGAGGTATGGCGACTTCTCCTGTGATCGAATCGCCGCTGTTATGGCGATTCGATCACGCGACTGCAACCATCACACTGAATTCTCGCGCAGCACGGCCAATACGGCCGGCCCATACTTCTCCAGTTTCGATGCGCCGACGCCGGGCACATCGGCCAGGCTCTCCAGGCTCATCGGCCGCCGGTACGCGATCTCCGCCAGCGTCTTGTCCTGGAAAATCACATAGGCGGGCAGGCCCTGGGCGCGCGCCTGCTCGCGACGCCATTCGCGCAGCGCAGCAAAAAGCGGATCATCGCTCCCCGGCGCGGGCGTCGCGGCTGCGCCGCGCGGTGCAGGTGTTGTCCGCTCCATCACTTCCGCGCGCAGCATGACCTGTTCCTGGCCCTTCAGGATCGCCCGCGCCGCCTCGGTCGGCACCAACTCATTGTGGTTCTCGACCAGCACATCCAGCGCGCCCTTCGAGACCAATTGCCTTGCCACACCGCGCCACGCGGCCTCGGGCAGATCCTTGCCGACACCAAAGGTCGGCAGCTTGTCGTGTTCGAATTGCGCGACCTTGTCGGTCATCTTGCCGCGCAGCACATCGATGATGTGGCCCAGCCCGAAACGCTGCCCGGTGCGCAGCACGGCCGAGATCAGTTTCTGCGCCGCCACCGTCCCATCGAACAGCTGTGGCGGGTTCTGGCACACGTCGCAATGGCCGCAATCGGCGGGTAGGTCCTCGCCGAAGCAGCGCAGCAGCGCGCGGCGCCGGCAAGTCGCGGATTCCGCTACCGCGACCATGGCGTCCAGCCGCTTCATCTCGATGAATTTCTGCTCGTCGGTCGCGGGGCTTTCGCCGATGCGGTGGCGGGCCAGCGCGATGTCGCCCGCGCCGAACATCAGCAGCGCCTGGGCAGGCAGCCCGTCGCGCCCGGCGCGGCCGATCTCCTGGTACCAACTCTCTGCGCTGCGCGGCAGGTCGGTATGCGCGACCCAGCGCACATCCGGGCGGTCGATACCCATGCCGAAGGCGATCGTTGCCGCCATCACCACCGCATCGCCGCGCGCGAAGCGGTGATGTGCCGCGCGCTTGTCGGCGGCCTCCATGCCGGCGTGGTAGTGCATCGCATCCATGCCCTGGGTGCGCAGCCATTCGGCCGTGTCCTCGGTTTTTCTCCGAGTTGCGCAGTAGATGATGCCCGCCCCCGTGCCATCGCCCGCGCGACGAATGAAGGACAGCAATTGCTTGCGCTCGGCCTCGCGCGGGGCGGCGCGGATCAGGATGTTCGGGCGGTCGAAACCACCACGGAACACCGGCGCGTCATCGAGCGACAACTGCGCGCGTATGTCATCGACCGTCCGCGCATCCGCCGTCGCCGTCAGGGCCAGGCGCGGCGTGCGTGGAAACCGCTCCGCCAGACAGGTCAGCGCGCGGTATTCCGGCCGGAAGTGATGCCCCCATTGCGAGACGCAATGCGCCTCATCCACCGCGAACATCGCCAGCGGCTGGTTCGACAGCGCCTCCAGCGTGCCATCCATCACCAGCCGTTCGGGCGAAACATAGAGCAGGCGCAACCGCTCGCTTGCCATGTCGCGCCGGATGTTCCGCCGCCCCTCCTCGTCCAGTTCCGAATGCAGGGCCGCTGCCACCACCCCCTGCTGGCGCAGGGCCGCCACCTGGTCC
>JAPLOK010000493.1 GCA_026400775.1 Alphaproteobacteria bacterium
CCTCCAGCCGGTAGCGGCCGAAGGGCAGCCTGCGTGCGAGGCGCGAGGGGGCGGCAGCCTGGGTCTCTATCGCGCCGGCTTCCACCGGTTCGCTGCGCCAGGTGACGCCGTAGCGCGGGATGCCGGAGGTCAGGATGATGCGCCATTCCGGCACCTCCCGCACCAGGCGCCAGCGCAGCGCGACCGCCTCGGCGGCAGCGGTTGCGTTGATGGCGATGATCTCGAAGGCCGCTTCCTGGCCTTCATTGACGGCGCCGCCCTCGAAGGCGGGGCGGATGCCGATATGGCGCGGTGCATTCTGCACCCGCAGGGTGGTATCGGCGCGGCTCGCGCGCCCGCCCGGCTCCTCGACGCTGAGCACAACGCGCGCGGACATCGGACGCGTCGTGTCGGGCAGGCGCGGGATTTCGATGCGCAGCTTGGCGCGGCCCTGCGCATCGGTCTCGGGCATTTCCGCGGTCACCAGAGGTGGTTCGAAGATCTCGTCGATCACGCCGAATTCGAAGCGCGGCCATTGCGCGAAGGGGCTGCGGGCTGCGGTGAAGGTGATCTCGGCGGTACCGGCCAGGCCCTCGGCCGGTGCATCATACAGGAAGCGCGCGTTGACCGGGATATCGAGCGGCTGGCCCGCGACCAGCGGCCCTGCCTCGCCCAACGTCACCTCCATGCGCTCCGGCACGAAGGCATCGACGCGCAATTCCTGCACCGCGACGGGGGGCATGGCAGGGTCGGTCAGCGCCTCGATCTTCCACATGCCGGCGGCGGCGCCGCGCGGCAGGGCGACCGGCCAGAGCATGGCCGCACCGGTCAGGCGCGGCGGCGTGGCCTCGGCCGCGATCTGGCCGTTCGGGCGGCGCAGGCGCAGGCGCAACGGCAGGCCCAGCGGCGCGCCTGCGGCATCGCGCAGCAGCAGGCTCGCATGCACCGTCTCGCCCGGGCGATAGATGCCGCGGTCAAGCCAGATGAAGGCATCCGCCGGGCCTGGATGGGGTCGGCCGGAAGCGCCGCGATCGGACAGGTCGAAGGCCGCGGCCTCCAGGTCTAGCGCCATGAAGTCGTCATCGGTGCTGGCATGCAGCGCGACGGGCGCGATCGGGCCCTGGCCGCGCATCAGCGACGCCGCGAATCGCACGACGCCATCGGCATCGCTGACCGCCTCCCCGAGCACTTCATTGTTGCGCGCGACCAGCGCCACGCGTGCGCCGGGCAGCACCCGGCCGGTCGACAGGCCGCGCAGCTGTGCGGCCAGCCCCGCCTGGCTGCGCCACGCCGTCATGCCCAGATCGGTGACGAACACCGGCAGCGCCGCGCTGATCTCGCGCGATGCCGCGCCATCGCCCGGCCGCACCACCAGAATGTACATGCCAGGCCCCGCGCCGCGCAGCGCATCGGGCAGCGGCAAGGCGCTGCGCTGCGTCGCATTGGCGACCAGCGGCGGCAATTCGGCGCGGCCTTCCCATAGCAGGCGGCCGTGATTCTCCGCGAGATACTCGGAGGTGTATTCGTCGAGTTCGGTGATGCGCGAGCCGTTGCTCAACGCCGGCACCAGGCCGCGCTCGGGCACGCGCAGCAGTTGCATCCGCAGCGTCGAGACATTGACCGTTGCGACGTTGACGCGCGCCTGCTGCCCGCGCGGCAGGATGAAGCGCGAATTGTCGAACAGGATGCGCGGTGCGCGATTGGGCATCGCGACATTGACCGGCGTGTCGCGCAGCAGGCGCAGATTATCCTCTCCGGGCAGGCCGCTGCGCAAGACCAGCCGCGTGGTGCGGCCATGCGGCAGGCCGGCGATGCACAGGTTGCGCCCTTCGCGCGTGACGGAAAGGCCCGGAATCGCTGGCTCCGCGCGCACCCAATCGGCCGGCTGCCAGTCGCCGCGCGTGGCCACGCTGAAGGTGAAGCCGATGCAGGCCGAGGGCGGGCTTGCTTCGGCATTGGATGTGATGCGCGCCACCAGCAGGCCCGCGGCGCGGCGCGCATCGGCCAGCATGGCAAGGAAACGTTGCTCCTGCGGGGCGCGCGCCACCACGGCTTCCAGCACCTGGAGCTGCTGCGGCAGACGGTCGAGCCGCTGCAGCGCCTGCGCCATCAGCAGCAACGAGGGGATTTCCGGCGCGCCCGCGGGCACTGCCATGAAGTTCAGCCAGGCGGCCTGCAGCGCGCGCGCATTCTCAGGCGGGGTGCGCTGCAACTGCGCGCGGGCCAGCGCCAGCAGATGCTGCGCCTGCGGATCACCAAGTGCTACGCGCTCTTCCCAGGCGGCGGCGGCGCCTGCCCAGTTGTTGGCGCGCTCGGCCTGCGTCGCGCGGGCTTCGGCGGCGCTGCGCTGCTGCGGCGTGCCGCCAGCGGGGAAGCGCCGCGTGAGTTCGGACTGGTAACGGGCGGCGTCATCCGCCAGGCCCGGCAACTCCGGCGCCTGTGCGAAAGCGGGCAGCGCAAGGAACAGCGCGGCCAGCGCAAGCAGGATGCGTCGCATGGAGATTTCCCAACCTTGACGTGGGGCATCGTGGCACAGAACCCGGCGCGCATGGAACCACCCGTTTACGCATGGCAACGCCGTGAAACTCAGGCAATGATTGAGGTTTTCACTGTGCGACGAAGTGCAACCACACAACATTGCCGCTGGCTTTCGTCCTTCATGACGCGTTGAATGCTGGGATGCGAAGAATGATCCGACTGCTCGGCCTTGCGGCCGTCCTGCTTCCTGTCTGGGCCTTTGCGCAGCCCGGCCCGCCCCCGGTGCCGGTCACCACCGACGCCGTGCGCAGCGGCGATGTGGCGATCGAGGTGCTGGCGAATGGCGTGGTGCAGAGTGAAAGCGTGGTCACCATCCGCACGCGGGTCGATGGCGCCATCAACGAGGTGCACGTGCAGGAGGGCGATTTCGTCCGCCGCGGCCAGGTGCTGTTCACACTGGATTCGCGCCTGACACAGGCCATCTTGGCGCAGCAGGAAGCACAGCTGGCCCGTGACCGCGCGCAGGCCACGCGCGCGCAATCCGACGCCGACCGATATCGCAGCCTGCGCGGCGAAAGCTTCGCGAGCCAGCAGCGTTTCGAACAGGCCGTGGCCGATGCCGCCGCCGCCGCCGCCACCGTGCGAGCGACCGAGGCGATCATCCAGCAGACCAGGCTCAACCTGGAGTTTTCGCGCATCACCGCCGATGTGGATGGCCGCCTGGGCGCGCTGCCCTTGCGCGCGGGCAATGTGCTGCGCCAGGCGGAAAACACGCCGCTTGGCACCATCACGCAGGTTGATCCGGTGCTGGTGCAGTTCAACGTGCCGGAGCGCTGGCTGCCGCGGATCCGCGCCAGCATGCAGGGGGCCGCGCTGCCGGTGCATGTGCGCGCGGATGGCGATGCCGGCGCGCCGGTGCGCGGCGAATTGATCTTCGTGGACAGCCAGGTCGATACCGCGACCGGCACGATCGGGCTGAAGGCGCGCTTCATCAACAGCGACCAGCGGCTCTGGCCTGGCGCCTATGTGCGCGTGGCGCTGAATGCCGGCGCCGACCAGGATGTGCTGACCGTCGCAGCACCCGCGGTGCAGACCGGCCAGCAGGGGCGCTTTGTATTTGTGGCCGAGCAGGGCGTCGCGCGGCGGCGCAGCGTGGAACTGGTGCGCGTGGCCGGCGAGCGCGCCGTGGTGCGCGGGCAGCTGCGCGATGGCGAGCGCGTGATCGTCGATGGTGCGCAGCGCGTCAGCGATGGCGCGCGCATCCAGGACCGCAGCGCCACCCCGCCCGGGCCGCGCGTATCGGCGCTGGAGACGCGCTGAGATGAACATCAGCGAGCTTTGCATCCGCCGCCCGGTGATGACCTGGCTGCTGGCGATCGCAGCCGTGGTCGCGGGCAGCGTGGCGTATTTCCGCCTGCCGGTGGCCGCCGTGCCGCGCGTGGATTTCCCGGTGATCTCGGTCTTCGCCTCCTTCCCCGGCGCCAGCCCCGAGACGATGGCGACATCGGTCGCACTGCCGCTGGAGCGCGAGTTCAGCACCATCGCGGGCCTGGAGAGCATGAGCAGCGTCTCGGGCCAGGACACCTTGCAGTTGACGCTGCAATTCGTGCTTGGCCGCAACATCGACAGCGCGGCGCAGGATGTGCAGGCGGCACTCACGCGCGCGCAGCGGCGATTGCCGGTGGAGATGACGATTCCGCCCAGCTACCGCAAGGTGAATCCGGCCGATGCGCCGGTGCTGATTCTGACGCTCTCTGGCGGCGACACACCGCTGTATCGCCTGCAGGACATTGCCAGCACCATCATCGCGCCGGCGCTGTCGCGCGTGCCGGGCGTGGCCCAGGTGCAGACCTTCGGCGAGCAGCTTTATGCCGTGCGCGTGCGCCTGGATCCGGACCGGATCGCGGCCATGGGGCTGGCCTTCGACACGGTGGGCCAGGCGATCCAGCAGGCCAATTCCAACGCGCCGGTGGGCCTGCTGACGGGTACGCAACAGCAGTTGACGTTGCGCGCCAATGACCAGCCGCAGAACGCCGCGGAATTCTCGAACCTGATCATCGCCGGCCGCGCCAATGCGCCGGTGCGGCTGGGCGATGTCGCGCGCGTGCAGGACGGCGTGCAGAACGAACGCGTGGCGTCCTGGCGCGATGGCGAGCGTGCGCTGGTGCTGGCGGTGCTGCGCCAGCCGGATGCGAATACGGTCGATGTCGTGGATGGCGTGCGCGCCAACCTGCCGGCCTTGCGGGGCGCGCTGCCGCCGGGTGCGCAGATCGGCGTGATGCTGGACCGCTCGCTCTCCATCCGCGCGGCGGTGCATGACGTGCAGGAATCGCTGTTGATCGCGATCGGCCTGGTGATCCTGGTCTGCTTCGTGTTCCTGCGGCGGGTGTCGGCGACGATCATCCCTTCCATCGCGGTGCCGATCAGCCTCTGCATCACCTTCGGGCTGATGTATGTGCTGGGCTACGGCATCGACAACGTGACGCTGCTGGGCCTGACCATCGCGGTGGGGCTTGTGGTGGATGACGCGATCGTCGTGCTGGAAGCCATCATGCGCCATATCGAGGAAGGCATGGCGCCGATGGCCGCGGCGATGCGCGGCGCGCGCGAAGTGGGCTTTACCGTGCTGTCGATCACGCTGTCATTGATCGCGGTGTTCCTGCCGATCCTGCTGATGGGCGGCGTGGTGGGGCGGGTGTTCAACGCCTTCGCGGCGACGGTGTCGCTGGCGGTGATCGCGTCGTGTGTGGTGTCGCTGACGCTGACACCGCTGATGGCCAGCCGCATCAAGGCGCACAACAAGCCCGGCCTGGTGGACCGCACGCTGGAGCGCGGCTTTGTCGCGGTGGAGCGCGCCTATGCCTGGATGCTCGACCATGCGCTGCGTTGGCGCTCCATCGTGTGGGTGGTGTTCTTTGCCTCGCTGGGTGCCGCGGGTTGGCTTGCGGTGCATATCCCCAAGGGCTTCTTCCCGGTCGAGGATACCGGGCTGCTCACCATCAGCACGGAAGGGCCGCGCGGTTCCTCCATCACCGCGATGGCTGCGATGCAGAACCGCGTGTCGGAGATGCTGCAACGCTCGCCACATGTGGTGACGGTGGTGTCCACGCTGGGCGCGGGCGGTGGTTCTGCCTCGATCAACCAGGGGCGCATGTTCGTCGAGTTGAAGCCGCGCGGTGAGCGGCCGGACATCCAGGCGGTGATCCAGGAGTTGCGCCGGCAGGCCAATTCGGTGCCGGGATTCCGCGCCTTCATCCAGCCGATCCAGAACATCAACCTCTCGGGGCGGCAGTCGCGCACGCAATATCTCTACACCGTGCAGGGGCTGCGGCTGGATGAGCTGTACAGCTGGGCGCCACGCCTTGAAGCCGCACTGTCGCGGCTGCCGCAATTGCAGGACGTGAACACCGACCTGCAACCCGATGCGCCGGTGGTGGTGGTGAATGTGGACCGCGACCGCGCCACGGCGGCGGGTGTGTCGATCGACCAGGTGCGGCAAGCGTTGTATTCGGCCTTCGGCGCGCGGCAGATCAGCACGATCTACGGCCAGGCGAATGCATACCCGGTCATCCTGGAAGCGCTGCCCGAAGACCAGCGCGATGAGCAGGGTCTGGCCAAGCTCTATTTGCGTTCGAACAATGGGCGGCTGGTGCCGCTGTCGTCGCTGGCCAGTGTCGAGCGGCGCGTCGGGCCGTTGACCGTGGCGCATCAGGGGCAGTTGCCGGCGGTGACTATCGGCTTCAACACAGCACCCGGCGTGGCGCTGGGCGATGCCACCCGCGCCATCCAGAACCTTGAACGTGAACTTGGCCTGCCGCCGAGCATCGTGACGGGTTTCACAGGCTCCGCGCAGGTGTTCCAGCAGGCGCTGGCGGGGCAGGGCTGGCTGGTGCTGGCGGCCATCCTGATCATGTATGTGGTGCTCGGCGTGCTGTATGAATCGCTCGTGCATCCGTTGACGATTCTGTCCGGCCTGCCGGCGGCGGCCTTGGGTGCCTTCGCCACGCTATGGCTGTTCGGGCTGGATCTGTCCGTCATCGCGGTGATCGGCGTGCTGCTGCTGATTGGGCTGGTGAAGAAGAACGCGATCATGGTGGTCGATGTCGCGCTGCACCGGCAGCGCGCGGGCGAGGACCCGGTCAGCGCCGTGCGCCATGCCTGTGTGCTGCGCCTGCGGCCGATCCTGATGACGACGCTGGCCGCCGCTGCGGGCGCGGTGCCGATTGCGGCCGGCTGGGGTGCGGCGGCCGAACTGCGCCAGCCGCTCGGACTTGTGGTGGTTGGCGGGCTTTTGGTGTCGCAGGCGCTGACGCTGTTCGTCACACCCGTGCTGTATCTGGGCTTCGACAGCCTGGCGCGGCACTTCAGCCGTGGGCGCGGGGCGGTGGTGCCGCCCGCGGCGCCGGCGGAGTAGCTTTCGGCATCGCACGCTGTTAGTGCGGGGGCATGAGCGAACATCCATTCATGGCCCGCGCCATCGCCCTCTCCCACGCCGGTGTCGCCGCAGGCGGCGGCCCCTTCGGCGCTGTGGTGGTGAAGGACGGCGCCATCATCGGCGAGGGACGCAACAATGTTGTGCCCGGTCATGACCCGACCCAGCATGCCGAGATCGTGGCGATCCGGGACGCCTGCGCGCGGCTGTCCACGCATGATCTGGACGGCGCCGTTGTCTATACGAGTTGCGAGCCCTGCCCGATGTGCCTCGCCGCCATCTGGTGGGCGCGTTGCAGCGAGATCGTCTATGGCAATGACCGCGCCGATGCGGCGGCGATCGGCTTCGATGACGCGGCCATCTACGACGAAGTCGCGCGCCCCATGACGGAGCGTGCGCTACCCATTCGGCGGCTGATGGCGTCGGATGCCATCAGCGCATTCCAGGCCTGGGCCGCGAAGCCCGACAAGGTGCCCTACTGATCAGCCCGGGCCCCGGCCCTGAGGCATACCGTGATGCATGCCGTGGCGGCGCCGCGGCAGTTCCTCCTGCGTGACGGCGCCGTCGCTGTTGGCATCCATGCCACGGAACATCGCACTCGCGGTGGTCTGCATTTCATCCAGCGTCACGCGGCCATCGCCATTGGCGTCGGCCATGCGGAAGCGCGTTTCCGCCATGCGGCCGCGACGGCCATCGGCGGGCGCTGGGGTATCGGCGTTGCGGCGCGGCATCGCATTGCGGAACTCCTCCAGTGACAATGCGTTGTCGCGGTTGGCGTCCGCGGCGGCGA
The DNA here is from genome assembly GCA_026400775.1 of Alphaproteobacteria bacterium. Classification (GTDB taxonomy): domain Bacteria; phylum Pseudomonadota; class Alphaproteobacteria; order Acetobacterales; family Acetobacteraceae; genus Rhodovarius. The sequence goes on from JAPLOK010000493.1 coordinate 7,680, forward strand.
AGCGTTCGGCCACGCGCTGGCGCATTTCATCGGCGGTGACGCGGCCATCGCTGTTGGCGTCCATCTCCTGGAACATGCGCATCGGGCCGCGTGGGCTGGTGCCCGGCCCTGCCTGCTGGGCGAAGCCTGGCGCGCAGGCGGCGAGTGTGGTGGCTAATGCGCCGACCGCCACGAGTGAAAGCTTACTGTTCATGATGTGCTCCTGTGCAACGCCCATGATAATGGCGCGGTGTTGTTGCGGCAGCGTGCCATCCACGTGAGGAAGTGTGACCGAGACCACCACTGATGCCCTTCTGGGCGGCCGTGTCCTGCTGGAACAGCCGGCGGGCGGCATGCGCGCCGCGATCGACGCGGTGCTGCTGGCGGCCGCGGTGCCGGCGCGCGCGGGCGATGCCGTGCTGGAACTGGGCTGTGGCGCCGGGCCGGTCTTCCTGTGTCTCGCCGCGCGTGTGCCGCGCATTGCGGTGCATGGTATGGAGCGCGACGCGGCGCTGGCGGAACTCGCGCGCCGCAATGCCGCGCGTGCCGCAATCGCGGCGCATGTCGAGGCGTGTGACCTGCGGCAGGGTGTCGCGCCGCGTGTCGCGCACAGCTTTGCCAACCCGCCCTATTGGCCGGGCGGCACCGCATCACCGCATGCCGGCCGCCGCGATGCCGCGCATGAATCCGCCGCCACGCTGCATGACTGGGTGCGCGCGCTGGCCGCGCCGCTCGCGCATAAGGGCACGGCCAGCCTGGTGCTGCCCGCCGCGCGCTTTGCCGATGCCGCGCGCGCGCTGCGCGAGGCCGGCTGCGGCGCGGTGACGCTGCTGCCGCTCTGGCCGCGTGCGGGCATCGCGGCCAAGCGCGTTGTCATCCGCGCGGTGAAGGGCGGGCGCGGGCCGGATCGCGTGCTGCCGGGCCTCACGCTGCACGAAGCCGATGGCCGCTTCACCGAAGCCGCGCAGGCCGTGCTCAGGGATGGCGCGGCGCTTTGAGCAGCGCCAGCAACCCCAATGCGCTGGCCATCGCACACATCAGGAAGCCCGGCGCGTAGCTGCCCGTGACGCCCACCAGCGCGCTGAAGCTGCTCGGCATCACCACCATCGTCACGCCGAAGGCGAAGCCGAGCGCTGCCGTCGCACCGCCCACCAGGCCGACCGGCGCCACGCGCGCAATCTCGGCCACCAGCACGCCGTTCCAGGCGATGGCGGTGGCACCCATCAGCACACCCACGCCCAACACCAGCGACACCGGCCAGCCAGGGCCGGCACCCGCCAACAGCAGCGCGCCGCCCACCATGCCCACGCCCAGCAGCGCCAGCACCGGGCGCGGGCCGAAGCGGTCGGCGGCCATCGCCCAGCCAATGCGGCCGACCACGCCGCCCACCTGCGCCAGCGCCAGGTTGAAGCCGGCTTCCGCGATGCCCAGGCCCAGCACGCGTACCTGCCAGACCACGAAGAAGCTGCTGAAGCAGAATTGCGAGACGCCATAGCCGCAGGCCATCAGCGACAGGCCGCGAATGCGCGCATCGTCGCGCAGCAGGGCCAGGCTGCGCGCGGCATCGGCCAGCGGCCGCGCCGGCCAGCCACTGCCGCGATCGGCATCGAGTGCCGCGCGCAAGGGTTGCAGCAGCAGCGCCAGCAGCAGCGAGAAGGCCGCCATGGCCAGCACGCCGCCGCGCCAGCCGAAGGCCAGTGCGGCCAGTGGCGCCAATGCGGCCACCAGCATCGCGCCCGCCGGCACGCCGCATTGCTTCAACCCGAAGATCAGGCTGCGCCGGTGCGGCGGCGTGCGCGCATGCAAGAGGTGGCTACCCGCGGGCGTGACGGGCGCATGCCCGAAGCCGCAGACCAGCGCCGAAAGCACCAGCGCCCAGGCCGTGCCAATAGTGGCGAGCGACAGCCCCAGCGCGATCATCGCCAGCGCCCATTGGCACATGCGGATGCCGCCGAAGCGGTTCAGCAGCCCCTGCATGAAAGGCCCCGAGATCAGCGTGCCGGCATAGACCAGCGCCACATGCACGCCGGCCAGTGCGGCGGGCAGGCCGGTTTCCTCGGCGATCTTGGTGGCCAGCACCGGCACGGTCAGAAACGCGCCCATGCCCGCCATATGCGTGCCCAGCAACGCCAGCATGATGGTCCAGACGGAGGTGGGGCGCATCGCGGGAGTTTGAACGACATGGCCGCCCGCGCAACTGCCGGCTTGACCGCAAGGCTGTTGCTGGCCCAGTCCGTGTCGCATGATCCGCCTGCTGATGTTTCTTCTGCTCTCGTTTGCGCCGGCCATGGCACAGACGCCGCCTGCGCCCGCGGCACCGCCGGCGCCCGACATGCAGCGCGCGCTGGAATTGCTGCGCGACGAGACGCGCCGCAACGCGCTGATCCGCGACCTGGAGGCTCTGTCCCAGGCGCAGCGGGCTCTGCAGCCCGAACCGGCCCCTGCGGAAGAGGCCATCGCCCACGCCACGCAGGAGGTCGGCCGCTTCATCGACGGCGTGATCGAGGCGATCCGCCGCGCCGCCGACCTGCCGGCGATCTGGGCTTGGCTGCGCGACGCCGCGACAGACCCGACGGTGCAGAGCCGCGTGCTGGAACTGGTGTGGAAGATGCTGGTCGTCTTCGGCGCGGGCCTGGTGCTGGAGCGCGTGCTGCGCCACCTGGTGCGCCGCTGGGCGGACCGGCTGGATGCGATCACGCCGCCCGAGGGCACGCGTCATGCCGGGCTGACCCCCGCGCCCTATATCGCGCTGCGGCTGATGCTCGACCTGGTGCCGGTGGGCGGCTTCGCCGCACTC
>JAPLOK010000172.1 GCA_026400775.1 Alphaproteobacteria bacterium
ATCCAGCGCGCCCAGCGGGTCCTGGAAGACCATTTGCATGCGCGCGCGCAAACGTCGCCAATCCGCGCTGCCCGGCGGCGGCATGGGCCGGCCTTCAACCAGCACGGCGCCGGCATCCGGTGCTTCCAGCCCCAGCACCAGTCGGCCGGTGGTGGATTTGCCACAGCCGCTTTCGCCCACCAGGCCCAGCGTGCGGCCATGTTCCAGCATCAGCGACACGCCATCTACCGCGCGCAGTTCCGCCGCGCCGCCGAACAAGCCGCTGCGCATGCTGTAGCGGCGCACCACGTCGCGGGCTTCGAGCATCGCGCTCATGCCGCATAGGCCATGGCGGGCAGGACACAGGCCGCATGATGCGCGTGGCCGATGCGCGCGGGCGGCGGTGGCGCGGCATCACAGGCATGGTGATGCGCCGGGCAGCGCGGCGCGAAGGCGCAGCCGGGCGGCATGGCCCAGGGTTCGGGCACGCCGCCGGGGATCGCGGCCAGGCGCCGGCGCGCGCCATCCAGTTCCGGCAGCGCGCCGATCAGCCCTTGCGTGTAGGGGTGCGCGGGGTTGGCGAAGAGTTCCGCGACCGGCGCTTCCTCGACGATGCGGCCGGCATACATCACGGCCACGCGGTCACAGGTTTCCGCGACCACGCCGAGATCATGGCTGATCAGCACCAGCGCCATGCCGGTCTCGCGCCGCAGGGTCGCGAGCAGTTCCAGGATCTGCGCCTGGATGGTCACGTCGAGTGCGGTGGTGGGCTCATCGGCGACCAGCAGGTCCGGCTTGCCGGCCAGAGCCATCGCGATCATCACGCGCTGGCTCTGGCCGCCGGAGAATTCATGCGGGTAGGCATCGAGCCTGCGTGCCGCATCGGGGATGCCGACCTGGTCGAGCAGGCGCAGCGCCTCGGCCCGCGCGGCGGCTCCTCGCAGGCCGCGGTGCAGCGCCAGTGCCTCCGTGATCTGCCGGCCCACGCGCAGCACCGGGTTCAGGCTGCTGGCGGGGTCCTGGAAGATCATTGCCACGCGGCCGCCGCGCACGCGTTCCAGCATGGGCGCGGGCGCGCCGAGCAGTTCCTCGCCGGCCAGCCGCACGGAACCTGTCACCACCGCCTTGGCTGGCAACAGGCCAAGTGCCGCGAGCCAGGTGACCGACTTGCCGCAACCGGATTCGCCCACCAGGCCCAGAGCCTCGCCAGCTCCGACATCTAGCGCGATGCCGCGCAAAGCCGCCTGGCCGTCGAAACCCACGGCCAGGTCGCGGATCGCGACCAGACTCACGCGCCGAAGCCCAGATTGCTGGCGCGGAAATCCATCGGCCAGCCGCGCGAGGCACGCCAGCGGATGTCGCGGCGCTTAGCGATGAAGGTGGCCGCGGTGTGCAGCACCATGTAGCCCGGATCCTCGCGCTCGATGATCTCCAGCATGCGGCGGAACACCACGCGGCGGCGGGCGCGATCGGTCGATGCTTCCAGCTCGGCCGAGAGCGTGTTGAACGCGGCGTTGGTCCATTCATTCTCGCGTTGCAGCGGGCTGCCGGGGCCCATGGCGCGCACCAGTGAACCCACGGGGTCCGCGAAGACATGCGTGTTCGACCAGTCGCGCAGGCCGCGCGTCGGGCCGGGTTCCAGGATCTGCGTCCAGTTCTCCATCATCTGCAGCTGCACGTTCAGCCCGACCGCACGCCACATCTCGACCATGACCTGCGCATTGGCGGTCTGATTGACGTAATAGTTGTTGAGGCAGCGATAGGGGATCGGCTCGCCGCGGTAATTCGCCTCGCGCAGCAGGCGGCGCGCTTCGGCCGGGTCGAAGCGCGGGCTTTCCCAGTCGCGGATGAACATGTCGTCGAAGAATTCCAGCTGCAGCCCGCGCGGGATTTCGGTGCGCCCGGCCCAGAGGGAGGCGACGATCGCCTGGCGGTCGATCGCATGCGTCATGGCGCGGCGCACCAGCGGGTTGCGCAGCACCGCGTGGTTCGTGTCGAAGGTCAGGATGCGGATGTTGTTGATGGCGCTGCCCTGCACCTCGAAGCGCTGGTTGCGCTCGACGGTGCGGATCTGGTCGGGCGGGATGTCGGTGGCGAAATCCACCTCGCCCGAGAACAGCGCGTTGATGCGGCTCGCGACCTCGGGGATTTCCACGAAGCGGATGCGCCGCGCGGCCGGACGGCCGCCCCAATAATCGTCATGCGCCTCAAAGGTGAGCGAGATGTCGGGGCGGAATTCGGCCACGCGATAGGGGCCGGTGCCGATCGGACGGCGCGCCCAGGCGAGCCAGTTCTCCGAGGCCTCGAAGGCGGCACGCGACAGGACGGCGCCGACATTCTGCTGCAGGCGCTTTTCCAGCGTCACATCCGGCGTGCGGTTGACGAAGCGGATGGCATCGTTGCCCACCACCTCCACGCGCTCCAGCCCGGGGAAGGTGCGCCGCGCGGTGGCCACCACCTCCGGCGGCGGTTCCAGCCCCTGCTGGCCGGCGGTGATGCCGCCGCGCTCGCGCGCCGCACCGGTGCCGAACAGCCGCGCACCGCCGATGGAGAACGCGACGTCATCGGCGCTCATCACCCGGCCGTCATGCATGCGCACGCCGGCGCGCAGGTCGAATTCCACCGTTCGGTCATCGATGCGGCGCGTGACGGTGGCGAGTTCCGGCACCGCGCGCAGGTCGCCGGTCCAGTTGGTGCCGATCAGGCTTTCGGCATAGAGCGTGGAGAGGCGGAAGCCGACATTGGACTGCTCGCGTGGCGTCTCCAGCGTATTGGAGTTGGAGATCTTCTGCACCGCGATGGTCAGCTGCGGCCGCTGGTCGGATTGCGCCAGCGCAGGCGTGGCGAGAAGCGCGGGCAGGCCCGCGAGATCACGGCGGCGCATGGCTCACGCCCCCCAGTTCTGCGCGCGGAAATCCATCGCGAAGGCCGGTGCCGCGCGCCAGCGGATGTCACGGCGCTTGGCGGTGAAGGTCGCGTTCTGGTGCAGCACGGTATAGGCCGGGTCCTCGCGCTCGGCGATCTCCAGCATGCGGCGGAAGATGGCGCGGCGGCGGGTGTGATCGGTGTCGCTCTCGAGCTGGTCGGAGAGGCGGTTGAACTCCTCATTCGTCCATTCGCCGATCTGCTGCTGCTGGCCGCGCGGGCCGTGCTGATTGACCAGCGAGGAGACGGGGTCGTTGAACGGCGCGCTGTTCGACCAGTCGCGCACGCCGCGGCTCCCGGTGGAGCGGTCGAAGACCTGGCTGAAATTCTCGCGCATCTCGATGATCACGTTCAGCCCGGCCTGGCGCCACATCTCGACCAGGATCTGCGCGGTGGGAACCTGGCTGGTGCAGTAGTTGTTCAGCAGGCGATAGGGGATCGGCTCGCCGCGGTAATTCGCCTCGCGTAGCAGGCGGCGCGCTTCGGCCAGGTCGAAGCGCGGCACCGACCAGTCCGACAGGAACATGTCCCCGTAATAATCCCATTGCAGGCCGCGCGGCACGACAGTGCGGCCGGACCACAGGCTGTCCACGATGGCCTGGCGGTCCATCGCATGCGTCATGGCGCGGCGCACGCGGGCATCGCGCAGCACCGGATGATTCTTGTCGAAGCACATGATCCGGTGGTTGAGGATGGTGCCGCCCTGCACCTCGAAGGCGCGGTTGCGTTCGATGGCGCCGATCTGGTCGGGCGGGATGTCGCAGGCGAATTGTGCCTCACCCGAGAGCAGCATGTTGATGCGGCTGGCCACCTCCGGCACCTCGACGAAGCGGATCTGCCGCAGTGGCGGGCGGCCGCCCCAGTAGGTGTCATGCGCGACCAGGGTCAGCGATACATCGGGGCGGAACTCGGCCACCATATAGGGGCCGGTGGCGATCGGCCGGCGCGCCCAGTCGAGCCAGCTTGCCGCGGCCTCGAAGCCGGCGCGCGACATGATGTCGGCGCCCAGGCGCGAGAGGCGGCCTTCCAGCGTCACATCCGGCGCGCGGTTGACGAAGCGTACCTTGTGGCGGCCGATCGCCTCCACACGCTCGAGTGCGGGCAGCATGCGGCGCGCGACGGCCGGCACCTCGGGCGGCAATTCGCGGCCCTGCGGCGCACTGCCGGGCGGGCGCTGGAACAGCGCGGTGCCGCCGGCCTCGCCGGTGCCGAACATGCGTTCTGGGCCGAAGGTGAAGACCACATCCTCCGCCGTCATCTCGCGCCCGTCATGGAAGCGCACGCCTTCGCGCAGGTCGAATTCCACCGTGCGCTCATCGATGCGGCGCCATTGCGTGGCAAGCGCGGGCTGTGTCTCCAGCTGGCCCTGCCAGTTGCGGCCGATCAGCGGTTCCCACAGCGAGGAGCGGAAGATCCGCTCGCCCACATTGGACTGCTCGCGCAGCACTTCGAGCGTGTTGGTGTTGGAAATCTTCTGCACCGCGATGGTGATCGCAGGCCGCTGGTCGGACTGCGCGAGGGCGGGTGCGGCGAGCAGCGCGGGGGCTGCGAAGATGGTGCGACGGGGCAGCATGGGGGTGTTCTCCTTCACGGGGCCGCGCGGTCCTGGAGGCCGGCGGGGGTGGCGCGGAAATGGGTCAGCGTGCGTTCGGCATGGCGCATGCGGTGCGACAGAGCGGCCTGCGCCCAGTCACGGATTTCGCCGGCGCGCGCGGGGTCGGCGGCCAGGTTGTCGAAGCCGTGCGGGTCGCGCTCCAGGTCGAAGAAGAGCGGCGGCAGGCCCGCGAAATGCACGTATTTCCGCTTGCCATCCTGCAGCGCCATCAGCGCGCAATCATCCATCGGCAGGCCCAGCGCGGTCTCGGGCTGCGAGTAGAAGATGTCGCGGAAATCGTATTCGAAGCAGGCGAAACGGCGCCAATCGGCGGGTGGGCCATGTTCGATCAGCGGCCGCAGATCGTGGCCGTCCGATGCGCGCGGGATGGCGCCGCCGAGTGCCGCGAGGATGGTGGGCATCACATCCACGCTTTCGGTGAAGGCGGGCTCGATCGCGCCGGCGCGCGGATTGGCGCCGGCATCCTTGATCACCAGCGGGATGCGGAAGCTCTCATCATGGTAGCCGATCTTGCCGAGCAGCCAGTGATCGCCGAGCTGCTCGCCATGGTCGGAGGTGAAGATCACCATGGTGTCTTCCCACTGCCCGGTCTCATCCAGATGCGCGAAGACCTGGCCCAGGCAGTCATCGATCTCGGAGATCAGCCCGCAATAGGTGGCGCGCAGCTGCGCGATCGCCGCCTCCTCCAGCAGATGCGCGGGGCCGCTGCCGCCGCGGAAGAACGACCCCTGGGAGATGGCGCGCAGATAGTAGTCCAGCAGCGGGTGCTGCGCCGCTTCTTCCTGCCAGGTGGCGCGGCGATGCGGGCGCGGCATGTCCTCGGGCCGGTACATCGCATGGAAGGGCGCGGGCGCGATGAAGGGCGGATGCGGGCGGTAATAGCCCAGATGCAGGAACCAGGGGTTGTTGCCCTTGCCCTTCAGATAGGTCAGCGCGCGTTCGGTGAAGAAGGCACTGTCCGACAATTCGCGCGGCAGGCGGGAAGGGCGGTCGG
>JAPLOK010000440.1 GCA_026400775.1 Alphaproteobacteria bacterium
AGCGTGCCGGCAATGTCGGAGAACTTCACCTGCGCGATCTCGCGCCCGCCGGTGATGCCGATGGAAAACAGCAGGATGATCGAGAGCAGCTTGATCACCGCCTCGGGCAGTTCCAATTCGCTGCGCAGGAAACCCGCGATGCCACCCAGCACGAAACACAGCACAATGGGTTGGAGGAGATTGGTAGTCAGCAGATCCAGGCCAGGCATGGCGGGGCACCCCTATTTTGCGCTGCGCGGACCTTACAGAGCGTTCATTCATACCGGAACCCATGGGTAACTTTGGTCGAAGATTGATTTTCGCAATGATGGTCGCGCCAGGTGTGGCGGCGGCGCAGCGCAGCCGCGCCTCGGGCGCGGCATTGGCCGAAGCGCGGCGCTTCCTCTGCCCGCATGGCGGCAGGCCCATGCGCGGCGGCCGTTGCCGTCCAGGCACAGGTCCGGACCCCGACGTGGCTGGCTGGGACCGCGACCTGCCCGCGCCCAGCCATGCGCAGGCGCCATGCCCGCCGGGCACGCGCGCGGCCGGCACGGCGCAGGCGGGTGTGACGCGCTGCGTGCCTGGCTGAAGCATCATGCGTTGAAGCTCGACAACACGGCGCCATCGGCGGCGTGAAACGGCCGTGCTACGCGCGCCATCCGACAACTCACCAGCCTGTCCGTGCTTCACGAGATCATCACATCCTCAACGCCGCTCAGCGGGGCGTTGTCATCGGTTCGACCCCGGATTGCAGCATGGCTGTCGTGATCAGCGCTTAACCCCCGGTCAGGTTCTGGGGAGCACCGCATGCCGCGCAAGAACGTCCTGCTGATCGTGGTCGACCAATGGCGCGCCGATTTCGTGCCCGCCCTCGGCGCCGATTTCCTTCGCACACCCAATCTCGATCGCCTGTGCCGCGAGGGCGTGACCTTTCGCAACCACTTCACCACGACCGTGCCCTGCGGCCTGGCCCGCGCGAGCCTGCTGACCGGGCTGTACGTGATGAACCATCGCGCGGTGCAGAACACGGTGCCGCTGGATGCGCGCCATTCCAACCTGGGCAAGGCGCTGCGGCTGATCGGCTACGACCCTGCCCTGATCGGCTACACCACCACCACGCCCGACCCGCGCACCACCGGCCCGCGCGACCCGCACCACGCCCGACCCGCGCACCACCGGCCCGCGCGACCCGCGCTTCACCACGCTGGGCGACCTGATGGACGGCTTCCGCTCCGTCGGCGCCTTCGAGCCGCAGATGGACGGCTATTTCGGCTGGCTCGCGCACAAGGGCTACACCCTGCCCGAGAAGCGCGAGGATGTCTGGCTGCCCGAAGGCATGGACGCCGAACCTGGTGTCACCGACCGCCCTTCCCGCCTGCCGCGCGAATTGTCGGACAGTGCCTTCTTCACCGAACGCGCGCTGACCTATCTGAAGGGCAAGGGCAACAACCCCTGGTTCCTGCATCTGGGCTATTACCGCCCGCATCCGCCCTTCATAGCGCCCGCGCCCTTCCACGCGATGTACCGCCCCGAGGACATGCCGCGCCCGCATCGCCGGGCCACCTGGCAGGAAGAAGCGGCGCAGCACCCGCTGCTGGACTACTACCTGCGCGCCATCTCCCAGGGGTCGTTCTTCCGCGGCGGCAGCGGCCCCGCGCATCTGCTGGAGGAGGCGGCCATCGCGCAGCTGCGCGCCACCTATTGCGGGCTGATCTCCGAGATCGATGACTGCCTGGGCCAGGTCTTCGCGCATCTGGATGAGACCGGGCAGTGGGAAGACACGATGGTGATCTTCACCTCCGACCATGGCGAGCAGCTCGGCGATCACTGGCTGCTGGGCAAGATCGGCTACCATGACGAGAGCTTCCGCATCCCGCTGGTGATCAAGGATGCCGGCGCCAATCCGCGCGCCGGCGCGATCGAGCCCGC
>JAPLOK010000381.1 GCA_026400775.1 Alphaproteobacteria bacterium
ACGGGGCTATCCGGGTGTCGCGCCGGATGCCCGCACCACCGGCGCCCAGCGCTCGATCTCACGCGAGACGAAGGCATGCGTCTCGGCCGGGCCCAGATCGCCCATGCCCATCACGCCCAGGCCCAGGATGCGATCGCGCATACCGGGCTCGTTCAGTGCGGTGGTGAAGGCCTCGCGCAGGCGTTCGATGGCCGGTGCCGGCGTGCCCGGGGGGGCGGCCAGGGCGAACCAGTTGATCGCCACCGCTTCAGGGAAGCCGGCCTCACCGATGCTCGGCACATCGGGGAAGCTGGCCATGCGCTGCGCGCCGGTGACGGCGAGTGCTTGCAAGGTGCCGCCGCGCACGCTGCCCGCATGCGCGCCCAGCGTGTTCCACAGCGAGCGCAGGCTGCCGCCCAGGATGGCCTGCTCGGCCTCGCCGCCGCCACGGAAGGGGATGTGCAGCAATTCCACACCCACCTGGCGCGCCCAGAGCAGGCCGGAGAGATGGCCCACCGAACCGACGCCGGCCGAGCCATAGGTCATGGCTTCCGGCCGCTCGCGCGCGGCCGCTAGGTAGTCGGCCATGTTTCGAATCGGCCCGCCCGGACGCACGCCCACCACCATGGGCGCGCCGCCCACCAGCATCACATAGGATAGCCGGCGCGGATCATAGGGCAGGGTGGGGAAGAGCGTCGCCGCGATGGCCAGCGGCCCGGCATTGGCCAGCACCAGCGTGTGCCCATCCGGCCGGTCGTTCATGGCCGCACCCGTGCCGACGGTGCCGCCGGCGCCAGCACGGTTTTCCAGCACCACCGGCTGGCCGAGCAGGCGTTCCAGCGTGGGCGAGATCAAACGCACCACGCCATCGGAGGTACCGCCCGGCGAGAAGGGCGAAACCACGCGGATGGGGCGTGAAGGAAAGCCCGTCTGGGCCAGGGCGGGCGCGGCCAGCAAGGGCAGGGTGGCGAGGATGAGGCGTCGTTGCATGGCGGTTCTCCTGGCGGCGCGGGGTAATGCGGGGTCGACGCGGCGACCATCCCATGGGGCGGATATGTTAAAGCCTGCGCGGCGGTTGCTGCGCAGGCTTTGGGCAGTGGCAATGAAGCGGCAGGCAGGACGGCGCAAGGCCGCCCTGCCCAGGGTCTTCAGCGCGCGGCGGCCGCGGCGAAGGCGAAGTTGTCGAAGCTGTTCTCGACCACGCGGTGCCACTGGTACATCTCACCGCGATAGGCGGTGTAGCTTTCCATGATGGTGCGGAAGCGCGGGTTCTGGCGCGCGAGATCGGCGTTCAGCGCCTCATTCGCATTCCAGGCGGCTTGCAGCACTTCGCGCGGCCAGAAGCGCAGCTGGGCGCCCGCGGCCACGAGGCGACGCAGCGCCTGCGGGTTGAGGTGGTCGTAGCGGCTGGTCATGTCGCTATCGGCCTCGGCGCAGGCGACTTCGAGCGCGTGCTTGTAAAGGTCCGGCAGGGCGTTCCAGGCGCGCAGGTTGGACATGAAGTGCAGCCGCGCGCCCGGCTCCCAGAAGCCCGGGGCGTAGTAGAAGCGCGCCACGCGAACGTAGTTCGCGCGCTCGTCATCGTGGGGGCCCACGAATTCCGCCGCGTCGATCACGCCGCGTTCCAGCGAGGGGTAGATGTCGGCCGGCGCGATCAGCGTGGGCGCCGCACCCAGCCGCGTAAACAACTGGCCAGCGAGACCCGTGATGCGGAACTTCAATCCGTTCAGGTCGGAGACGCCGCGGATTTCATTGCGGAACCAACCGCCCATCTGCGCGCCGGTGTCGCCGGCGGTGATGCCGTGGATGTTGTATTCGCGGAACAGGTCATTCGCGAGCTGGTTGCCGCCGCCATGGCGGAACCAGGCGGTCATCTGGCGGAAGTTCAGGCCGAAGGACATCGCGGTGAAGGGCGCAAACGCGACGTCCTTGCCGATGTAGTAATAGCTGGCGGTGTGACCGGCCTCGATCGTGCCGGCCTGGACGGCGTCCAGCACCTGCAGGCCGCCGACGATTTCGCCCGCGGGGAAGACCTGAATGCGGAAGCGGTTCTCGGTCAGCTGCGCGACGCGCGCGGCCACGCGCTCGAGCGTGCCGTAGAGCACGTCGAAGACGCGCGGGAAGCTGGACTGGGCGCGCCAGCGGACCTCGGGCATGGACTGCGCCAGCGCCGGGGCGGCGAAGGCGACAGGAGCAGCCGCGGCTGCGCCCAGGATAAGGCGACGATCCATTGTGTTTCCTCCGGGAAGTGAAGATGCGTTCATGTAGCGCGGGTGCGCGTGGACGTGAAGCGTTCAGAAGCCGCCGAGCACGGCGATGGCGGCCGCCATCATCAGGATGTTCGCGATGACGGAGAGGCGGTGCATGCGGGAAAAGCGGCGCGCGGCGTCGGCGTCTCCGGCGGCGCGCTGTTCGCCCAGCGCGTTGATGCGCGGGGTCAGCACCTGGCGCGACCAGATGGCGATCCCGGCGAGTGCGGCCATGATGCCCGCCGCGGTGCCGGAGAGCGGGATCAGCGCGACGGCCGCACCCGCGGCGGTGGCAAAGACGAAGAGGTAGTAGACGGGGAAGAGTGCGCGCAGGAATTGCCCGGCCATCTCTCGCGACAGGGCGCGATGCGTCATGGGGGCGACGGCGATGGTGAAGAACACCATGGCGCCCATGCAGAGCGCGGTGGCGAAGAGGGAGAGCATGGCAAGGATGGACATGCCGCCACCATGCCATGCGGATAGCCGCGTTGAAATCGGGCGGGCGGGGCGCAATGCCCCGCCCGCGCCGGATCAGTAGCGGTAAGGCTCGGGCTTGAACGGCCCGGCCTGCGGCACGCCGATGTATTCGGCCTGGTCAGGCCGCAGCTTGGTCAGCTTCGCACCCACCTTGTCCAGGTGCAGCATCGCCACCTTCTCATCGAGGTGCTTGGGCAGAACATAGACCTTCTTCTCGTACTTGGTCGGGTTCGTCCAAAGCTCGATCTGCGCGATCGTCTGGTTGGTGAAGGACGCGCTCATCACGAAGGACGGGTGGCCCATCGCATTGCCCAGATTCACCAGCCGGCCTTCGGACAGCAGGATGATCTTGTTGCCGCCCGGGAACTCGATCTCATCGACCTGCGGCTTGATGTTGTTCCACTTCATGTTCTTCAGGCCGGCCACCTGAATCTCGCTGTCGAAATGGCCGATGTTGCAGACGATGGCGCGGTTCTTCATCGCGCGCATGTTGTCGACCGTGATCACGTCGATGTTACCGGTGGCGGTGACGAAGATGTCGGCGCGCGGGGCGGCGTCATCCATGGTCACGACCTCATAACCTTCCATCGCCGCCTGCAAAGCGCAGATCGGATCGACCTCGGTCACCAGCACGCGGCAGCCGGCATTGCGCAGCGACGCGGCCGAGCCCTTGCCCACATCGCCATAGCCCGCGACGACGGCGATCTTGCCGGCCATCATCACATCGGTGCCGCGGCGGATCGCATCCACCAGCGATTCACGGCAACCATAGAGGTTGTCGAATTTCGACTTGGTGACGCTGTCATTCACGTTGATGGCCGGGAACAGCAGCTTGCCTTCCTTGGCCATGTTGTAGAGGCGGTGCACGCCCGTCGTCGTCTCTTCGGACACGCCGCGGATGGCGGCCGCGAGCTTGGCGAACCAGCCCGGCTTCTCCACCAGGCACTTCTTGATCAGCGCGAAGAAGACGGTCTCTTCCTCGTTGGTCGCGCGGTCCAGGAAGGCTACATCGCCCTGTTCGGCGCGCAGGCCGTAATGGACCAGCAGCGTCATGTCGCCGCCATCGTCCAGCAGCATGTTCGGCTCACCACCATCGCCCCACTCAAGGGTCTTGCGCACGTAGTCCCAGTATTCCTCCAGAGTCTCGCCCTTCTTGGCGAAGACGGGCACGCCAGCGGCCGCGATGGCGGCGGCGGCGTGGTCCTGCGTCGAGAAGATGTTGCAGGAGGACCAGCGGACATCGGCGCCGAGCGCGGTCAGCGTCTCGATCAGCACGCCGGTCTGGATGGTCATGTGCAGGCAGCCGGTGACGCGGGCGCCCTTGAGGGGCTGGGCGTTGCCGTATTCGGCGCGGGTCGCCATCAGGCCGGGCATCTCGTCCTCGGCCATGTTGAGCTCCTTGCGGCCCCAATCAGCGAGGGAGAGATCCTTGACGATGAAGTCTGAAGCGACCGGCATGCGGGGCGTCCTTGTGCGAATTCGATGATGCGGCGGGCCGTAGCATGGCCCGGCCAGCCTGGCTAGAGGCATAAGGATATCTTTATGCCTTCTTAAGCGGCGCCTATTCCAGCCGCGTGCCCGAGACCCGCACCAACTCCGCATGCCGCTTGATCTCGCTGTCGAGCAGGGTGGTGAGGCGCGCCGGCTCGCCGCCGATGATGTCCAGCCCCTGGGCCACGAAGCGCGCCCGGCTCTCCGGCTCGGCCAGGATTTCGTTCACCAGGGCGTTCAGCGCCTGCACGACGGGGGCGGGCGTCCCCTTCGGCAGCATCAGGCAGAACCAGCTGCCGAATTCCAGCCCGGGCATGCCGAGTTCCGCCGTGGTCGGCACCTCGGGCAGCACGGCGGAGCGCTGGTCGCTCAACACGGCG
>JAPLOK010000477.1 GCA_026400775.1 Alphaproteobacteria bacterium
CCTGGTGATCCCTGCGCGCGCCGAGGGCGTGTACCAACTGGCGATCAAGGAACCGGTGGGCGTGGTCGCGGCCTTCACGCCGTGGAATTTCCCGATCAACCAGGTGGTGCGCAAGGTCTCGATGGCGCTTGCCGCCGGCTGCGCGACCATCGTGAAGCCGCCCGAGGAAACGCCTGCATCGCCGGTCGAATTGCTGAAGTGCTTTCTGGATGCCGGCGTGCCCGGCGATGTGATCAACATCGTCTTCGGTTCGCCGTCGGAAATCAGCGGCTATCTCATCCCCCACCCGATCGTGAAGAAGGTGACCTTCACTGGCAGCACGGTCATCGGCAAGCACCTGGCCGCACTCGCGGGCCAGCACATGAAGCGCCTGACAATGGAACTCGGCGGCCATGCGCCGGCGATGATCTTCGACGATGCGGATGTGGATGCGGCGGCCAAGATTCTCGCCATGGCGAAGTTCCGCAACGCCGGCCAGGTGTGTGTGAGCCCCACGCGTTTCCTGGTGCAGGAGAAGGTCTATGACCGCTTCGTCGCGAGCTTCGTGGGCCATGCGAAAACGCTGAAGGTGGGCGATGGCCTGGCTGCCGACACCAACATGGGCCCGATGGCCAATGAGCGCCGGATCCCGGTGCTGGAAGCGATGGTGGCGGATGCGCGCGGCAAGGGGGCCGAGGTCGTCACCGGCGGCAACCGAATCGGCAACAAGGGCTATTTCTACGAGCCGACGGTGGTTTCCGGCGCATCAACCGATCTGCTGGGCATGAACGAGGAACCCTTCGGCCCGATCGCCTTCATGCGCTCCTTCAAGGATTTCGATGAGGTCGTTACCGAGGCCAATCGCTTGCCTTACGGCCTGGCCAGCTACGCCTTCACCAGCAGCGGGAAAACTGCGGCGCGGCTGGCCGCGGGCGTCGAGGTTGGCATGATGACGATCAACCACCTGGGCCTCGCTTTGCCCGAAGTGCCCTTCGGCGGCGTGAAGGATAGCGGCTATGGCACCGAGGGCGGTTCGGAGGCGATCGAGGCCTATCTGAACACCAAATTCGTCAGCCAGACTGGCGTTTGACCTGCCAAACGGGGCTGCGCCACAGCCCCGCCAGCAGCATGCCTCCGACCACCAGCGCCATGCCGCCGATCTGCGTGGCGCTGATCGCCTCCGCCAGCACCAGCGCGGCCAATAATGTGCCCAGCACAGGCACCAGCGGAGGGAATATAGCAGCCCGTCCTGGCCCCATCACCGCGTAGCAATGCGAGTAGAGCGCATTCGCCAGGACACCCACCGCGATGCCCTGGAAGAGGGCCTGCAGCAGCGACTCGGATGGATGCGCGGCGATGCCCTGCCAACCCTCCAGCACCGCGTGCAACGGCACCACGGGCAGCGAGAAGGCGCTGATGATGCAGGCCGCGCGCAGCCCTGACACGCCCCATCGGCGCAGCAGTGTGCCGTACAGCGCCCATTGGATCCCGCTCATCAGCAGCACCGCATCGCCCCACAGCGCCGTGCCGCCGAAGGACGCGCCTGAGATGAGCAGAAGCCCGCCGAGCAGCAGCGGCAGTGCGGCCAGCGCCCCGCGCCCGGGCATGTCGCGCAGCACGAACCAACCCAGCAGCGTCGCGAAAACCACCGTCCCGCCCGGGTTCAGCACTGCGGCATGCGAGGCGCTGGACCAGCCCACACCCACCACCTGCGCCGTGAAATAGGGCGCGCCGCCGAGAGCGGCGAGCGCCGCGATACGCCCTGCCGACAGCCCGCCAAGGCCGATCCGCGCCAGCAGCAGCGCAGCGACCACACCGCCCGCCGCATAGCGCAGCATCATCACATCGAAGCCCGACAGGCCCACGGCCAAGCCATGCTTGGTGGCCACGAAACTGCCGGAATAGAGCAGCATCGCGCCGAGGCCGCATAGGATTGTCACCATCGCCCGGAGCATGGGGCCGGCGCGCGGCCTGTGCTACCCAGGGCCTCGCATCGATCGGAGGCGGATTCGCGCATGGGCTTCATCCACCTGCACTGCCATTCGAGCTATTCGCTGAGCGAAGGCGCGATCAAGGCCGAGAAGCTGGCGGCCCTGGCCGCGGACGCCGCGATGCCGGCCCTGGCGATCACCGACACCGCCAACCTGTTCGGCGCGCTGGAATTCGCGCAGGGCTGCGCGGCCAAGGGCGTGCAGCCGATCATGGGCGCGCAGCTATGGTTGTCGCGCGCATCATCGGATGCACGGGCAGAATCGGCGCGGCTGCCGCCTGACGTGCTGGTCGCACTCGCGATGGATGCGCAAGGGTTGGACAACCTGCAACGCCTGGTCAGCCTGTCGCATCTGGGTGAGCATGCATCCGGCCGCGCCGGGCTGGAATGGGACGCCATCGCCCGCCACGGCAGTGGGCTGTTCATGCTGACAGGCGGTACGCATGGGCCGGTCGCGCGCCTGCTCGCCGAGGGGCGCCGGCCGCGTGCGGAAGCCTTGCTGCGCGAATTCCGCGAGGCATTTGACGGCCGCCTTGCCGTGGAACTGCATCGCCACGGGAGCGACCGCGATACCGCGACGGAACCAGGCCAGCTCGCGCTCGCCGATGAACTGGCGCTGCCGATTGTCGCTGCGAACGACGTTTATTTCGCCAAGCAGTCGATGCATGAGGCGCATGACGCGCTGCTCTGCATCGCCGAGAGCCGGACGATGGCCGAGCCCGACCGCCGGCGCGTCACCCAGGAGCACTGGTTCAAGCCTGCGGACGCCATGCGTGCGCTGTTCCATGACCTGCCCGATGCCTGCGACAACACGCTGGCGATTGCGCGCATGTGCGCGGTGATGACCGAGGTGAAGAAGCCCGCGCTGCCCATCTGCCCCAAGGTTCCCGAAGGCCGAACGGAGGCCGAGTTCGTCGGCGACATGGCACGCGCTGGGCTGGAAAAGCGGCTCGTCGGCACGCTCTTCGCGCCGGTCGAGGAGTATCGCAAGCGCCTGGATTACGAGCTCTCTGTCATTGAGAAGATGGGGTTCTCCGGCTACTTCCTGATCGTGGCCGACTTCATCCAATGGGCGAAACGGCAGGGCATTCCAGTGGGGCCTGGCCGCGGTTCGGGTGCTGGTTCGCTGGCCGCCTGGGCGCTGGAAATCACCGACCTGGACCCCATCCGCTTCGGCCTGCTGTTCGAGCGGTTCCTGAATCCCGAGCGCGTGTCGATGCCCGACTTCGACATCGATTTCTGCCAGGACCGGCGCGACGAGGTGATCGACTATGTGCGCCGCGAATACGGCCAGGAGCGCGTCGCGCAGATCATCACATTCGGCAAGCTGCAAGCGAAGGCCGCCGTGCGCGATGTGGGCCGCGTGCTGGGCATGCCCTATGGCCAGGTGGACCGCATCGCCTCGCTGATCCCCTTCAACCCGGCCAAGCCCGTGGGCTTGAAGGACGCCATCGCCGGCGAGCCGCGCCTGCAGGAGATGGCCGCGGGCGATGAGACGGTGGCGCGCCTGCTCGACATCGCGCAGCAGGTGGAGGGGCTGTACCGCAACGCCAGCACGCATGCGGCCGGCGTGGTGATCGGGCGCGCGCCGCTGATCGACATCGTGCCGCTCTATCGCGACCCGCGCAGCCCCGATCTCATCACTCAGTACTCGATGAAATATGTGGAGCAGGCGAGCCTGGTGAAGTTCGACTTCCTGGGCCTGAAGACATTGACGGTGATCGAGCGCGCGCTCGCCCTGCTGGCGGCGCAAGGCACGCCGGTGGAGATCAGCGCCATCCCGCTCGATGACGCGAAGACCTACGCCATGCTGGCGCGCGGCGATGCCTCGGGCGTGTTCCAGTTCGAAGGGCAGGGCATGCGCGACTGTCTGCGCGCGATGCGGCCCGACCGGCTGGAGGATCTGATCGCCGCCGTCTCGCTCTATCGACCCGGCCCCATGGCCAATATTCCGGCCTATTGCCAGCGCAAGCATGGCGAGAAATGGGACAGCCCGCACCCCTCCATCCATGCGATCCTGGAGGAGACCTACGGCATCATGGTCTACCAGGAACAGGTCATGCAGATCGCGCAGGTGATGGCCGGCTTCTCGCTCGGCGGCGCCGACCTGCTGCGCCGTGCGATGGGCAAGAAGGACATGAAGGAGATGGAGCGCCAGCGCGCCGCCTTCACTGAAGGTGCCGTGAAAAATGGCGTGCCCGAGGCCAAGGCCGGCGAGGTGTTCGACCTGATGCAGCGCTTCGCGGAATACGGTTTCAACAAGTCCCACGCGGCGGCCTATGCGCTGGTCAGCTACCAGACCGCCTGGCTGAAGGCGAACCACACGGTTGCCTTCCTGGCGGCCTCCATGACGCTGGACATGGGCAATACCGACAAGCTCGCGCTGCACATGCAGGAGGCGTCGCGGCTGGGCATCAAGATCCTGCCGCCCGACATCAACCGCAGCGCCGCGGAGTTCACGATCGAGGATGGTGCCATCCGCTTTGCGCTGGCCGCGGTGAAACGCGTGGGCCTGGCCGCCATGCAGGACCTGGTGCGCGCACGGCAAAAGCCCTTCGCTTCCATCGCCGATTTCGCCGAACGCGCCGACCCGCGCGGCATCAACAAGACGATGATCGAGATGCTGGCCAAGGCTGGTGCCTTCGATACGCTGGAGAGCAATCGCGCCGCCACCGTCGCCGGCGCTGAAGCCGTCATCCGCCGCGCCCAGGCCATGGCGGAGGAACGCGCCACCAACCAGGTCAACCTCTTTGGTGCGGTGGGGCAAGGTCCGCCCATGCTGCGCCTGCCGGAGACGCCGCCCTGGCCGCTGCTGGACAAACTGGCCTTCGAGCAGGAGGCGGTGGGTTTTCACCTCTCCGCGCATCCGCTGGATGAGTACGCGAAGGCGCTGAAGGCGCTGGGTGTCACACGCAGCGTGGATGTGAAGGCCGCCGCCGAAGCCGGCGCGCGCCGCGTGAAGCTCGCGGGTACTGTGAATAGCCGCAAGGAACGCAACACCAAGACCGGCAGCCGCATGGCCTGGGTGTCGATGTCCGATGCCTCGGGCAGCTTCGAAGTCACATGTTTTTCCGAGGTGCTGAACCGTTGCCGCGACATGCTGGAGGAAGGCCAGGCGCTGGTCGTCACCGCCGAGGCCAAGCTCGAAAACGACGCGCTGCGACTGACCGCGCTGGAAGTGGACAAGCTGGACCGCGCCGCCTCCGGCATCGCGCAGAATATCCGCCTGTGGCTGGATGGCCCGGCCGCGATCCAGCCCATCCAGGCGATCCTCTCGCGCGAAGGGCGTGGGCGGGGCAAGGTTGCGCTGGTGCCGCGCCTGGGTTCCGGGCTTGATATCGAAGTGGCGCTGCCCGGCGGCTGGAACGTCTCGCCGCGGTTGATGCAGGCGATGAAGGTGCTGCCCGGCGTGGCGCAGGTGGAGGAGGTCTAGATGTATAGACGAATGCTATGGGTGCTTCCGGGCGCAGCCTTCGCGCAGGCCGCACACCCGCTGGCACCCGGCGGGCGCATCCGCGTGGGTGTCGGCATCGCACCCGTCATGTCCGCCTTCTGGGCCAGCCGCGGGCCTGATGGTGCGCCGCGTGGCACGGCGGTGGAACTGGCGCGCGCGCTCGCGCGCGACATCGGTGCGGCGCTCGACCTCGTGACCTTCAACTCCTCCTCCGAGGTGGTCGATGCTGTGGCCGAAGCGCGACTGGAAGCCTCCTTCGTGCCGATGGATGCGGATCGCGCGCGGCGCGTGGGCGTCGGCCCCAACTATTACCTCTCGGTCTCGACGCTCGGCGTGCTGCCAGCCGCCGGCATCACCCGTGTGGAAGAAGCCAATCGCGCGGGGCTGACCATCGTGGGCGTGCAGGGCACCACCACCTTGCGCAGCGCCGAACGCGCCTTCCCGCGCGCGCAGTTCCTCGCCGCGATCGGCGTGCCGCAAGCGCTCGAATGGATGCGCGAAGGCCGCGCCCAGGCCGTCGCATTGGGCCTGGAATCGCTGCAAACCCTGCTGCCGCAAGTGCCCGGCCTGCGCATCGCCGACGGCCATTTCCACGCCCTCGGTACCGCCATCATCGTGCCGCCCGGGCGCCCTGAGCAACTTGCCGCCGCCACCGCCTGGGTCGAGGCCGCCAAGGCCAACGGCACCGTCCGCCGCGCGCTCGATGCCGGCGGCATCAGCGGCGATGTCGCGCCCGCTGGCAGCCGGTTCACCGCATAATGCAGGCGCGGATTCTCGCTTTCGGTGCTGCGGGTGCGCTCGGCATCGGGTGTTTCCTGGTGGTGCGCCCGTTCGTCTCGGCGCTGCTGTGGGCAGCCATCCTGGTCTTCTGCACCTGGCCGGTGTTCCAGTGGCTCAGGCGGCGCGGGCTGCCGCGCGGTGCGGCGGCGCTCATCATGGTGCTGGCTGCCTTCGTCGTGCTGGTGGTGCCGATCATCTACGCCACGCCCACATCGCGCGCGGAGATCGACGCGCTGTCCGGCCGGCTGGAACGCATGATTTCCGGCGGTCTGCCGGACATCACGCCGCTGCTGGCAGCGCTGCCTTTCGTAGGCGATGAGGCCGTCGCCTGGTGGCATGGGGTCGCCGGTGAATCCGGCGCGTTGGTGGCATTGATCCGCCCCTATGCTGGCACCATCGCGCAGACCGCATTGTCGCTGCTGCTCTCGGTGCTGTCGGGCATCGCGGAGATGCTGGTCGCGATCTTCCTGGCCTTCTTCATCTATCGCGATGGCGGCACGATCGCGGCCTATGTGCAGGGCCTGTTGCAGCGACTGGCGGGCGCGCGCGGCACGCATATCCTGGAACTGACCGCGAATGTCACGCGTGGCGTGGTCTATGGTCTGATCGGCACCGCGATCGTGCAGGGCATCATGACCACCTTCGGATTGTGGCTGGCCGGCGTGCCGAATGCGCTGCTGCTGGGCGTGGTGGCGGGCGTGATTTCGATCCTTCCCGTGGGCGCGCCGCTCGTGTGGATCCCGGCCGCGATCTGGCTGTTCACGCAGGGCGAATGGGGCTGGGGGATCTTCATGCTGCTCTATGGGGGTCTCGGTATTTCTTCGGCCGACAATATCATCCGCCCATGGTTCATCTCGAAAGGCGCAGACCTGCCTCTGCTGCTGACATTGGTCGGCGCGCTGGGTGGCGTCTTCGCCTTCGGATTCCTGGGGCTGTTCCTGGGGCCGGTGCTGCTGGCGGTCGGCTATTCCATCATCAAGGACTGGGCCGAGCACGGCATGTCGAGCGGCACGCCAAAGCCGTGACGGCTTGACGGCGCTGGTCCGCGCCGTCACGAAGCGGCCGTGTTCGCCTTCATCATCTCCCGCCTGTTGCAGGCGCTGCCGGTCATGCTGGTGGTCAGCTTCATCAGCTTCGCCATGTTCGCCTATGTGGGCGATCCGGTGGCGATCATGCTCGGCCAGGACTTCACGGAGGAACAGCGCCAGGCGCTGATCCGCCAACTGGGCCTGGACCAGCCCTTCTTCGTGCAGTTCGGCACCTTCGTGGGCAATGCGGTTCAGGGCAATTTCGGAATCTCGTACCGGCTGTCGCGCCCCGTCGCAGAACTGATCGTGGAGCGTGCGCCAGCCACCCTGGAACTGGCCTTCACTGCGGCCTTCCTGGCGTTGGCGGTGGGCGTGCCGATGGGGGTCTATACCGGCCTGTACCGCAATTCCTGGCTCTCCAAGTTCTTCCTCACCTTCAGCCTGATCGGCGTGTCGCTGCCCACCTTCCTGATCGGCATCCTGCTGATCCTGGTCTTCGCGGTGTGGCTGGGCTGGCTGCCCAGCTTCGGCCGTGGCGAGGTGGTGAACATTGCCGGCTGGACATCGGGCTTCTTCACCTGGGGCGGGCTGAAGGCGCTGGTGCTGCCGGCGGTCACGCTGGGCCTGTTCCAGCTGACGCTGATCATGCGCCTGGTACGCGCGGAGATGCTGGAAGTGCTGCGCACCGACTACATCAAATTCGCGCGCGCCCGCGGGTTGCCAAACCGCGCGGTGCATTTTGGCCATGCGCTGAAGAACACGCTGGTGCCCGTCATCACCATCGCGGGGCTGCAGCTTGGCGCCATCATCGCTTTTGCCATCGTGACCGAGACGGTCTTCCAGTGGCCGGGGATGGGGCTGCTGTTCATCCAGTCCGTGGGTGCGGCCGATATCCCGGTGATGGCCGCCTATCTGATGCTGATCGCGCTGGTCTTCGTGGTGATCAATCTCGTCGTTGACCTTCTCTACTACGCAGTCGATCCGCGCCTGCGCATCGGCAAGTCGGGCGGCCACTGATGAAGCGCGTCTTTGATAGCGACATCTGGTGGTCCTTCACCCGCTCCTGGGTGACGATCATCTCCGCCATCGTCGCGGCCATCTGCATCTTCGGCGCGGTGCTCTCGCCCTGGATCGCACCGCATAACCCCTTCGACCTGACGTCGATCGACCTGATGGACGCCTTCAAGCCGCCCGCCTTCTCCGAGGGCGGCGATGCCCGCTTCCCGCTGGGCACCGACAACCAGGGGCGCGATGTGCTCTCGGCCATCATGTATGGCGCGCAGGTCTCCTTGCTGGTGGGCTTCGCAGCCACGTTGTTCGCGGTGCTGCTGGGCGTCACGCTGGGGCTGCTGGCCGGCTATCTCGGCGGCACGGTGGATGCGCTGCTGATGCGCATCGCTGATATCCAGTTGACCTTCCCTTCCATCCTGGTGGCGCTGCTGATCGACGGCATTGTGCGCGCAGCATTGCCGCGCGACATGCATGACGCCATCGCGCTGTATGTGGTGATCTTCGCCATCGGCATCAGCGAATGGCCGAAATTCGCCCGCACCGTGCGCGGTTCCACCCTTGTCGAGCGCAACAAGGAATATGTGCTGGCCGCCCGCGTGATCGGGCTGGGGCAGGGTGCGATCATGCTGCGCCATGTGCTGCCCAATGTTCTGGGGCCGGTGCTGGTGATCGGCACGCTGAACCTGGCCCTCGCCATCCTGGCCGAAGCCACGCTGTCCTTCCTGGGCGTGGGCGTTCCGCCGACGCAGCCTTCGCTCGGCACGCTCATCCGCTTCGGGAATGACTATCTGTTCTCTGGCGAGTGGTGGATCACGATCTTCCCGGGCCTGGCGCTGATCATCATGGTGCTGTCGGTGAACCTGCTGGGCGACTGGCTGCGCGACGCGCTGAATCCAAAGCTGCGATGAACTCACTGCTGGAAGTGCGGAATCTCCGCGTCGAATTCCCCACCCGTCGCGGCACGCTGGTCGCGCTGGATGATGTCTCC
Organism: Alphaproteobacteria bacterium; assembly: GCA_026400775.1. Lineage (GTDB taxonomy): Bacteria > Pseudomonadota > Alphaproteobacteria > Acetobacterales > Acetobacteraceae > Rhodovarius. Next base: position 9,231 of record JAPLOK010000477.1, read on the forward strand.
TTCGCCATCGAACCTGGAGAGGTACTGGGTGTCGTCGGTGAATCCGGCGCTGGCAAGTCGATGACCGGTGCGGCCATCATCGGCCTGCTGGAACCGCCCGGCCGCATCGCCGGCGGCCAGATCCTTCTCGAAGGCCGGCGCATCGACAACCTTCCGTATGAGGAAATGCGCCGCATCCGCGGCCGTCATATCGGCGCGATCTTCCAGGACCCGCTGACCACGCTGAACCCGCTCTACACCATCGGGCGCCAACTGGTGGAGACCATCACCACCCATCTGCCGCTGAACCCCGCGCAGGCGCGCGAGCGCGCGATTGAGTGGCTGGAACTGGTCGGCATCCCGGCCGCGCGCGACCGCATCGACGCCTATCCGCACCAATTCTCCGGCGGCATGCGCCAGCGCGTGGTGATCGCATTGGCACTCTGCGCCGAACCCAAGCTGATCGTCGCCGACGAACCGACCACCGCGCTCGACGTCTCAATCCAGGCTCAGGTCATCGCACTCCTCAAGCGGCTGGCGCGGGAGAAGGGCACGGCGATGATGCTGGTCACCCACGACATGGGCGTGATCGCCGAAACGGCGGACCGGGTGGCGGTGATGTATGCCGGGCGCGTGGCCGAAATCGGCCCGGTGCGCCAGGTGGTGAAGCACGCCAGGCACCCATACTCATCGGGCCTGATGGCCTCTATCCCGCCGCTCGACCGGCGCGTCGACAAACTCGCGGCCATCGATGGCTCCATGCCGCGGCTCTCCGCCATTCCGCAGGGCTGCGCCTATAATCCGCGCTGCCCGCAGGTGATGGAACGCTGCCGCCAGCAACGCCCCGACCTGCTGCCCGCCGGCGATACCCGCGCGGCCTGCTGGCTCTACGCCCATGACTGACACGCCCATGCTGGAAACGCGCGACCTGGCGCGGTTCTTCGATGTCTCCCGCGCCCGATTGCAGCGCCTGCTGGCGCGTGAGGGCAAGCGCACCCTGCGCGCAGTCGATGGCGTGTCCTTCAGTATCCCCAAGGGCACCACGCTCTCTCTCGTAGGCGAATCCGGTTGCGGCAAATCCACCGTCGCGCGCCTGGTGGTGGGGCTCTACAGCGCCTCTCGCGGCGATGTCCGCTTCGACGGCCAGGACCTGCACGCCGCCCGCCGCGACCCCTCGCAGCGTAGCCGTATACAGATGATCTTCCAGGACCCCTACGCGTCGCTGAACCCGCGTTGGCGTGTGCTGGACATCGTCGCCGAACCCATCCGCGCGTTCGGTCTGGTGAAGGGCGATGCCGCGCAACGCGAACGCGTGGCGGAATTGCTGACACAGGTGGGCCTCTCTCCGCTCGACGGCGTCAAATTCCCGCATGAATTCTCCGGCGGCCAACGCCAGCGCATCTCCATCGCCCGTGCGCTGTCCTCCAATCCGGAATTCCTGGTCTGTGACGAGCCCACTAGCGCGCTCGATGTCTCGGTCCAGGCGCAAATCCTGAACCTGATGAAGGAGCTGCAGTCGCGCCTTGGGCTGACCTTCCTCTTTATCAGCCACAACCTTGCCGTGGTGCGCCAGGTCAGTGACCGCGTGGGCGTGATGTATCTTGGCCGCATCGTGGAAATGGCGCCGGCCGAGACGCTCTTCACCAGCCCGCGTCACCCTTACACACGCGCCCTGATGGAAGCGATTCCAGACCTCGAGATGTCAGGCCGCCAGCGCATACCGGTGGGCGGCGAAGTGCCATCGCCGATCGACCCGCCGAGCGGCTGCGCCTTTCATCCGCGCTGCCCGCTGGCCAATGACCGCTGCCGCGCGGAACGGCCGGAACTGAAAGCCCATGCGCTGACCGAAACCGCGTGCCACGCGGTGGAGGAAGGGCGGGGCTGAGATAGGTGGCGCGGGTGGCCCTGGGGAGGGACGCTGTCCCTCCCCAGAGTCATCAACGCAACCTTGCCAGTCCCGCGCCCGCCCTCAAGCGCGGCGCAGGTTCCAGAACAGTGGCGGCTGGCCTTTCAGCATGCCGGTCAGGTTCCGACGGTAGGCGGTGGGTTGGTAGTACATGCCGGTGGGCACGTAGGGCACTTCATCGAAGGCGATGCGTTGCATTTCGGCTGTCGCGGCGCGTTCGGCGGCTTCGTTCGGCGCGTTGAACCAGGCGTCGCGCTGAGCCTCGATCGCCGGGATGGTCGGCCAGCCCGGCCAGGCCTGCTCGCCATGCCCGCGGATCGAGGCATGCGAAGACGGGTTCCAATGGTCCACGCCCGACCAGAAGGTGAAGAAGCCCGACCAGCCGCCCTGTTCCAGCGGATTGCGTGAGGCGCGGCGCGCGACCAGCGTGCCCCAATCCGTGCTGACCAGTTCGACGTTGAAGCCCATCCGGCGGAACAGGTCCGCGCCCACCAGGGTTGCGGCGTTGATGGAGGACAGGTCGGTCGCGTTCAGCAGCACGAGCCGCGCGCCCATGGCGCCGGCCGCTTGCAGTTCCGTGCGTGCGGCCGCCAGGTTCTTGCGCAGCCGGTCCAGGCCGACATTGCTGGCCGACGGGCTTTCGGGGGCGAAGTAGCCGATATTCTCGCGTCGCAGATCGGAGCGCCCATCCACGCCCGCGGTGCCGATCACGGCGGTCATGAAGTCGATCTGGTTGATTGCGGTCAGCACGGCGCGGCGCACGGCCGGGTTGTTGAATGGCGCCGAGACATGGTTGGGCCGGAAGATGCCGATCAGGCCCGAATTGTTGATGATGTCCACCTGCAGGTTGCGGTTGCGCGCCAGCAGCGGGAAGAGGTCCGCGGTGGGCTGTTCCCACCAGTCGATCTCGCCCGATTGCAGCGCGGCCGAGGCGGTGGCGGGGTCAGGCATGATCAGCCATTCCACGCGGTCGAAATGCGCCACCTTGCCGCCCGCGGTCATGCTCGGCGCACCCTGGCGCGGCACGTAGTCGGTGTTGCGCGCATAGGCGAGGCGCGAGCCCGGCACCCATTCATTCTGCACGAAGCGGTAGGGGCCGCTGCCGACGGCTTCGGTGATGTTCTGGAAGGGGTCCACATTGGCCAGCCGTTCGGGCATCACGAAGAGGCAGCTGGTCGTGACCTTGGCGAAGCAGTCCAGCATCTTGGGGAAGGGCGTGTTCAGCCGGATGGTGAAGACGCGGTCGCTGACCTCGGTCATGTCGGCCACGCGGGCCATCAGCACCTGGCCAAAGGCGTCGCGCCGGCCCCAGCGGCGAATGGAGGCGATGCAGTCCCGCCCGCGCACCGGCGTGCCATCATGGAAGCGCAGGTTTTCGCGCAGCGTGAAGCGCCAGAGCAGCCCGTCATTCTCGACCACATGGCCTTCGACCATCTGCGGCTGCGGGCGGAATTGTTCGTCCATACCGTAGAGC
>JAPLOK010000154.1 GCA_026400775.1 Alphaproteobacteria bacterium
GGCGCTGGCGCGCCAGGGCCTGGATCAGGACCTTGTCACCTTCGACATGGGCGGCACCTCGACCGACATCGCGCTGATCACCGGCGGGCAGGCGCGGCTTGGCCGCGGCCGCGAAGTCGGCGGCGAGCGCATCGCGCTGGAGAGCCTGGACATCGTGACGCTCGGCGCCGGCGGCGGCTCCATCGCGCATCTGGGCGCCAACGGCACCTTGCAGGTCGGCCCGCGCAGCGCGGGCGCGCGCCCTGGCCCCGCCTGCTACGGCCACGGCGGCACCGAACCCACGGTGACCGATGCCAACCTGCTGCTCGGTTATCTGGACGCCGGCAGTTTCCTGGGTGGCGCGCAACGCCTCGACGATGCCGCGGCCCGCGCGGCCATCGCTCCCCTCGCAACCGCTTTGCGCCTGGACCACGACGCCACGGCCGAGGGCATCATCCGACTGGTGAATGCGCGCATGGCCGATGGCGTGCGCGTCGCCACCGTGCGCCGCGGCGTCGATCCGCGGGGCGCCACGCTGCTCGCCTTCGGCGGTGCCGCGGGGCTGCATGCCAGCGCGGTGGCGCGCGACCTCGGCATGCGACGCTTCGCCGTTCCACTGTTCGCTGCCGGGCTCTCGGCCTGGGGCATGCTGCGCACCGATCTGCGCTTCGAGGTCTCGCGCAGCATCGGCGCCATGCCGGTGGATGACGCGGCCTTCCAGGAGCTGGAATCCCAGGCCCGCGCGCGGATGAATGAATGGTTCGACGGGCCCGTCAGCACCACGCGCGCTGCTGACATGCGCTATGGCGAACAGGTCTTCGAGATCGCCGTGAACCTGGATGGCCAGACCACGCCCGACACGATGCGCCAGGCCTTTCATGATCGCCACCGCGAGCTCTTCACCTATGCGCTGGAGGGCGATGAGGTGGTGATGGTCAATGCGCGCGTCGCGGCCCTCGGCCGCCTGGATGGCGATGCCGGGCGCTATGCCGCGCCGCCCATGCCGCCCGCCACCGCGCGGCGCATCCGCCTGCATGGCATCTGGCGCGAGGTGCCGGTGCATCGCTTCGGCGCGCTGGCCGACGGCATGCGAATCCACGGCCCCGCCATCCTGGAAAGCCATACCACCACCATCCTTCTCGCGGAGGGCGACAGCGCGGAAATGGACGCGCGTGGCTGGTTGATCGCCGATGTTCCAGGCTAGAACGGAGACAGAGGAGACCAGCCATGCACCGACGCCAACTGCTCGCCATTCCCGCCATCCTGCCCGCATCCGCGCTCGCGCAGGAATGGCGTCCGGACCGGCCGATCACCATGATCATCGCCTTCGCCGCCGGCGGCGGCACCGATGTCGCGGGCCGCACCATCGCGCGCTTCATGGAGCGCGATCTGGGCGTGTCGGTGGTGGTGATGAACCGGCCCGGCGCGGGCGGCGAAATCGGCTTCGGGGAACTCGCGCGCGCGCGGCCCGATGGCTACACGATCGGCTTCATCAACACGCCGCATATCGTCACGCTGCCAATCGAACGGCGCACCCGATTTCGCCTGGAAGACTTCCAGGTCATCGCGAACATTGTGGACGATCCGGGCGGCATCTGGGTGCGCGCGGATAGCGACATCCGCGATTTTGCCGGCCTGTTGGCGGCCGCGCGGCGCAACCCGGGCGGCATCGGCTATGGTACCACCGGCGTCGGCTCCGACGACCACCTGGCGATGCTGGCGCTGGAGCGAAAGGCCAATGTGCAGTTCCTGCATGTGCCCTTCGGTGGCAGCGCGCAGGTCAAGCAGAACCTGATCTCGCGCGCGATTCCGGTGGCGGTGATGAACGTCGCCGAGGGCATCAACGAGATGCGCCAGAACCTGCTGCGGCCGCTCGCGCAGATGGGTGCCACGCGCTGGTCGGAAATGCCCGAGGTGCCGACCTTGCGCGAACTCGGCTTCGATGTGGTGGAAGGTTCGATGCGCGGCATGGCCGCCCCCGCGGGCATCCCGGCCGATGTGCTCGCGAGGCTCTCACTCTCCATCCAGCGCACCGTGGCGGATCCTGAATTCCAGACCGCCGCGCGCAACCAGTTCCTGCCTTTGCGCTTCCTCGCACCCGAGCCGTATTTGGCGGAGTTGCAGGCCTTACGGACCAACTACCAGGCGTTGTGGAACCAGTACCCGTGGCGGGAGCAGTGATGGAGAACATCCTCTCCATCCAATCCTGGGTGGCCTATGGGCATGTCGGCAATGCCTCGGCGATGTTTCCCTTGCAGCGCCTGGGCGCCGAGGTCTGGGGCCTGCACACCGTGCAGTTCAGCAACCACACCGGCTATGGCGCCTGGCGCGGCCAGGTCTTTGGCGGCGAATTGATCCGAGAATGCCTCGCAGGCATCGAGGAACGCGGCGCGCTGCCGCGCTGCGATGCGGTGCTCTCGGGCTATGTTGGCGGCGCCGATATCGGCGATGCGATTCTTGATGCCGTGGCGCGCGTGAAGGCTGCCAACCCGCGCGCGATCTATTGCTGCGACCCGGTGATCGGCGATGTAGGGCGCGGCGTCTTCGTGCGGCCAGGCATTCCTGAATTCTTCCGCGACCGCGCCCTGGCACTGGCCGACATCGCGACACCCAACCGCTTCGAGTTGGAATGGCTGACCGGGACCGATGCCGCGACAATGGACAACGCGAAGCAGGCGATGGCCGCCTTGCAGGCGCGCGGGCCGGGCTGCGTGCTGCTGACCAGCTTCGACGCCACGCCCGGCCGCATGGGCCTGATCGCGGCGGAACATGGTGGTTTCTGGCGTGTCGAGACCCCGCTTCTGCCGCTCTGCGTCAATGGCGCGGGTGATGCGATCTCGGCGCTGTTCATGCTGCACCGCATGCGCACGGGCAGCGCGAAGGCTGCACTCGAGGCCGCGGCATCATCCGTCTTCGGGCTGCTGCAGCGCACGTCCGAAGCCGGCTCGCGCGAAATCCTGACCGTCGCCGCGCAGGAGGAATTCGTGGCTCCCACACAGCGTTTCGAGGCCCATTCATGTTGAGCGCACTGCAACTCGGCACCGCCTGGGCACGCATCTCCGGCCTGATGGATGAGGCCGCGCAGGGCTTCGTCCGCTCCTCCTTCTCCTCGGTCGTGCGCGACAACTGGGACATGGCGATCGGGCTGATGGACGGTGCCGGTCGGCAATTCGCGCAATCCTCGCGCTCCGTGCCCTCATTCGTCGGCACCATGCCGGTGACGCTGGCGCATATGCTGGCGCGCGTGCCAAGGGAGCGCCTGCGCCCTGGTGATGTGCTGATCTCCAATGACGGCTATCTCGGCACCGGGCATTTGAACGACATCACCACCATCAAGCCGGTCTTCCGCCAGGGCGCGATCATCGCCTGGATCGGCGGCACGTTTCATTCCACCGATATCGGCGGTGCGCCGAGCGTGGAGGCGCGCGACGCCTGGGAGGAGGGGCTGAACATCCCCATCGCACGCTTCGTGAAGGGCGGCGTGGAGAATGAGGATGTCGTGGCCTTCCTGGAAGCCAACCTGCGCCAGCCCGGTGAAACACTGGGCGATCTGCGCGCGCTGAACGCCACCTATGACCGCGCGGAGCACGCGCTGCTGCGCATCATGGCCGAAGAGGGCATCGCCAGCATCGACCACCTGGCGGATGCGATCTTCACGCGCTCCGAAGCCGCGATGCGCCGGGCCATCCGCGAGGCCCCTGATGGCGAAGTGCGAGACGAGGTCACCGCCGACGGCTTCGACCACCCCGTCACCATCCGGCTGCGCCTCGCCATCGCCGCCGATGAACTGACACTCGACTTCACTGGCACCGATGCGCAGATCGCGCGCCCGGTGAACTCGCCGCTGAATTTCTCGCGCGCCTATTCCAACTACGCGGTGAAATGCGCCTTCGACCCCGAGACTCCCAATAATGACGGCAGTTTTCGCCCGATCAGGCTGATCGCGCCAGAAGGTTCCATCGTGAATCCGCGCCGCCCCGCGCCGGTCTGGGGGCGGCATCTGACCGGCCATTACCTGCCGATGCTGGTGTTGGCCGCTCTGGGCCAACTCATCCCTGATCGCGTCATCGCCGAATCCGGCAGCCCCTTGTGGAACGTGTATTTCACCGGCGAGCACGCCGACGGCCGGCGCTATGTGCGGATGTTCTTCATGAATGGCGGGCATGGCGCGTCGGCGCATCGCGATGGCCCGGCCTGCCTGTCCTTCCCGTCCAATGTGGCCACGCAATCGGTGGAGCAGTTCGAGAACGCGGTGCCCATGCTGATCACCGAAAAGCGGCTGATTCCCGGCAGCGGCGGCGATGGCGCGATGCGCGGCGGCCTGTCGCAGCGCCTCTCCTTCGAGGTGGTGGGCGACAAGCCGGTCACCGCCACCTACCGCCATGAACGCGTGCAGCACCCGTCGCGCGGGCTGCTCGGCGGCGGGCCTGGGCGGGCGGGGCGCGACTTGCGCAACGGGCTGCCGGTGCCGGCCAAGGCAAGGCTGGCGCTCGCACCCGGTGAGGTGCTGACCTTCGAGACGCCAGGCGGCGGCGGCTTTGGCGCGCCTGCGCAACGCAGCGGCCAAGCGCGCGCGCGCGATGAACAGGAAGGCTACGTGTGAGCAGATTGTATCGCCTCGGATCGCGCAGCACCGCAGCGCCAGCGAGGAGCGGAACGTGAATTCGATGCCCCACCAAATCGGATCGCGCAGCACCGCAGCGACAGCAAGGAGCGGAGCGTGAATCCGATGCCCTATCGAATCGGCGTCGATATCGGCGGCACCTTCACCGACCTGGTGATGCTGGACGAACGCGACGGCCGCATCATGAACGGCAAGGTGCTGACCACGCCACATGCGCCGGAACAGGCCGTGCTCGAGGGTTTGCATCGCCTGCTGTCGGACAACAACGCGGATGCCGCGCAGGTGCGCCATGTCATCCATGGCACCACGCTGGTCGCCAATGCGCTGATCGAACGCCGCGGCGTGCCGACAGGCCTGATCATGACGGATGGCTTTTCCGACATCGTCGAGATCGGCACGGAACTGCGCCACGATACCTACAACCTGCACATGGAAGTGCCGGCGCCGTTGGTGCCGCGCCGGCTGCGTTTCGGCGTGGCGGAACGGCTGCTGCCCGATGGCACGGTGCGCGCGGCAC
>JAPLOK010000126.1 GCA_026400775.1 Alphaproteobacteria bacterium
CCGAGCATAATTGGGAAGAGGCGATGCGCCGCTGGCACGGGGCCTCGCACCGCAACCTGCCACGGCTGCTCTGCCGGGTGCGCTCCAAGCTGGATGTGGTGCAGCCCCATAGCGAGCTGTTCAATGACCGCGCCTGCGACGAGGGCCGCGGTGCGCGTGCACGCCGCAGCGGCGAGGCACATTTCGACCGGGCTGGGCAGCAGAGCCTTTAGGTTTTGTTCCGCCCAGGCTGAGCCGGCGCCGGCCCGATCAACCAGGCCGGATGTCGTTCTCCCGCACCACCTGGCTCCATTTCTCCCAATCGGCGGCGTAGGCGCGGGCGAAGCCGGCACGGCCTCCACGGGCGGGTTCGGCGCCGAAGCTGCGGATGCGCTCGATGACATCGGGCAGCGCCAGGATGGCTTCGACCTCGGCCGCGAGGCGATCCATGATAGGTTCGGCGGTGCCACGCGGCGCCAGCAGCCCGCCCCAGAAACCCACCTCATAGCCCGGCAGGGTTTCGGCAAAGGTCGGCACCTCCGGATAGAGCGGCGAGCGCTCCGTGCGATGGCACGCAATGTGCGCTCCTGCAGTTGGGCGCGCGGGGTGAACAGGCCGTCATGGGCCAGGTCCACCTCGCCGCGGATCAGCGCGGTGATGGAGGGCTGGTTGCCATTGTAGGGCACCAGCGTCGGCTCGATGCCGGTGCGGCGCATCAGCAGCACCATGGCCAGGTGGTTCACCGCCCCGGTGCCGGGATTCGAGATGGTCAGGCGCGGGCCGCGCTCGCGGGCCAGAGCGATGAACTCGGTCACGCTGCGCGCCGGGAAATCCGGCCGGCTGACCAGCGCGAGCGGTGCTGACTGCGCCATCACCACCGGCAGCAGCGCGGCCATGGGGTCGATATTGGTCGTGCGGTTGACCAGCACCGCGATCTGCGTCGAGGGCGAGGTGTAGAAGAAGGTCGTGCCATCGGGTGCTGCGCGCGCCACATGATCGGCTGCCACCAGAGTGCTCGCGCCGGGCCGGTTTTCCACGATGAAGCTGCTGCCGGGGATGCGTTCGGCAAGCTTGTGCGCCAGCAGCCGGGCGATGATGTCGTTCGCGCCGCCGGCGGCGAAGCCGACCACCAAGCGCACCGGGCGGGCGGGCCAGGACTGGGCGCGGGCCTGCCCCGCCAGCAGCAGTGGCGCCGAGAGCACCGCAAGGCGCCTGCCGATCCATGGCCGCATCGCCGAATCCCCCCGTTGTTGCAGTCCAGTTTGTCACGCGGCGGCGCGCGCTGTCCATCGCGGGCGGCCGGCCTCTCACGCCATCGTGGTTTGTATTTTCGGGAATCGAGACGTTTACTTGCAAAGGGGATCAAGATTATTCTTCTTCAAATAAATGTCAACGTTTAACCAATAACTGAATAGGGATGATCATGAGCGATAACACCAAGGGAAGCTCCGGGGCGGAAAACCCCGGCGGCATGGATGATGGTGGCCCGGTGGGCGGCAGCGCCGCCGCCTCGGGCCTCGAAAACCCCGATGCCGCCGCTGCCGCCATGGCCGCGGCCGGGCTGGAGGCCGACCAACAGGCGGCCCTGGGCGAGGCCGGCGTCTCCGCCGACCTCCTCGCGCTGCGCGATGCGGTGGAGGCCACGCTGCTCGGCGCGGCCGGCGAATTCGCAAGCCTGTCGGACGCAGCATCGACGCAGGGCATCGTCGGCGTGGGCATCGGGCTCGGCGATCCAGACAGCGTGTCCTTCGGCGCCGGCAGCCCCGGCCAGGCTGCGCTGACGCTGTTCACTGAAAGCGCCATGCCGCAGGAGGCGCTGTTGAGCATGCTGGCACAGAGTGCCGGCACCCGCTCGCTATCGGCCATGCCGATGCAGCAGGTGGTGGTGGGCACGGTGGATGCGCTGTCGCATCGGGCCCGTCACAGGCCCGCGCCGGGCGGGGTTTCGGTGGGGCATGTGAATGTCACCGCCGGCACCCTGGGCAGCCGCGCGATCGGTCTGACCGCGCCTTGGAGTAACCGGCATCTGGTGCTGAGCAACAACCACGTGCTGGCCAATTCCAATGCCGGGCGCGTGGGCGACAGCATCATCCAGCCCGGCGCTGCCGATGGCGGGCGGCACCCGGCGGACCAGATCGCGGTGCTGGCGCGCTGGGTGCCGATCAGCTTCGGCGGCGCGCCCAATGTGGTGGATTGCGCCTTCGGCTGGGCCTGGCATGAGCGCATCCGCGGCGAGCAATACTACCTCTCGGGCGGCAGGCCGGCCTATTACCGCACGGGCACCGCGCCGCTGGCGGCGGCGTTGGGCATGATCGTGGGCAAGAGCGGGCGGACGACCGCGCTGACCCAGGGCCGCGTGACGCAGATCGGCGTCTCGGTGAATGTCAATTTCGGCGCCGGGCGGGTGGCGCTGTTCCGCAACCAGATCGCGATCCAGTCTGTCAATTCCGGGGCCTTCTCGGCAGGCGGGGATTCCGGGTCCTTGATCTGGCATTGGGCGGCGGGCATGCGGCCGGTGGGGCTGCTGTTTGCCGGCGGCGGTGGCACCACCTTCGCCAACCCGATCGGCTCGGTGCTGGCGGCACTCGATATCAGGCTGCTGCCGTGATCTTCGCGCCGGGCGCGCGGTCTAGAGCATCATCCGCTCAAACGGAATCGCTTGAGCGGATAAAGATGCTCGAGAACAACGAGATAGAGCTTGCGCAGCAAGCTTTTGCGAGCGGAACAAGCTCTAGTCTATGCTGCGCGCCATGAGCGACATCCAGAACCCAGGGCCGGATTTCTCGGGCGCCGGCCCTGTCGAATACCGCCCGGCCGAGGCCGCGCCCGGCGCCGGGTTGGAAGGCGTGCGGGCGCGGGCGGAAGTGCTGCTGCTGGCCATTCCGGGCGTGACCTTCGTGGGCATCGGCCATGGCCCGGTGGGCGGCCAGGCGCTGGCGGTGGGCGTGCTGGATGCATCGGTCGCAGCGCGGCTGCCGCGTGAGATCGACGGCGTGGCGCTGCTGGTGACGATCACCGGGCCGGTGGATGCACTGCGGCGGCGCTGAAGCGCCGCTTTGGCTCAAACCTTCTCGACCTGTCCGTATTCCAGATCAACCGGCGTCGAACGGCCAAAGATCGAGACGCTGACCTTCAGGCGGCCCTTTTCCTCGTCCACTTCCTCGACATTGCCGTTGAAGCTGGTGAAGGGGCCGTCGGTCACGCGAACCTGCTCGCCCACCTCGAACACCACTGCCGGGCGGCGCGGCTTCTCGGCCGTGTCGGTCACCTGCTGAACGATGCGCAGCGCCTCGGTCTCGGTGATGGGGGTGGGCTTGTTCTTGGCGCCGAGGAAGCCCGTGACCTTGGGCGTGTCGCGCACCAAGTGCCAAGTGTCGTCAGTCATTTCCATCTTCACCAGCACGTAGCCGGGAAAGAATTTGCGCTCGCTCTCGGTCTTCTGGCCGCGCTTGACCTCGGTGACCTGTTCGGTGGGCACCAGGATGTCTTCGATCAACTCGGACAGGCCCTTCTGGGCGGCCTGGTGCTTCACCTGCTCGGCGATCTTCTTCTCGAAGCCCGAATAGACATGCACGACGTACCACTTCTTGTCGGCCACTGGCGTGCGCCCCCTTCAGATTCCGAACACAAAGCTCATGGCGAGCTGGATCAGCTGGTCCACCACCAGGAAGAAAACGGCCGCCAGCACAGACAGCGCCAGGACCAGGCCCGTGGTGATCAAGGTCTCGCGACGCGAGGGCCAAGTGACGCGCTGCGTTTCCGCCCGCACCTCCCGCACGAATTGCGCCGGATCGATCTTCGCCACCTGTCAAACCCCCCAGCCCATCGGGCCATGTGAACGCAGCCTCCGGCCCCGCGGGACCGGTGAAAAATGGCAGGGGCGGAGGGTCTCGAACCCCCAACCTCCGGTTTTGGAGACCGGCGCTCTAGCCAATTGAGCTACGCCCCTGCGGCCGCCAGCGCGCGGGCAAGGAGTGCTATGGCGCGGGCGGAGGCTGGCAATAGCTTGTGTGCTGGCGGGTGTCCAGACGTGCGGTTCAGTCCAGGCTGATGTTCAGCTCGGTGATGATCGGCCGCCAGCGCTGCCGTTCCTCCTCAATCATCGCGGCCATCTGCGCGCGCGGGCGGAAGCCGGTGATGATGCCCTGCGTGCGGAATAGATCGCCCACGGCCGGGTCGGCCAGCGCATCGCGGATCGCGTCCTGCAGGCGGTCCAGCACCGCCCCGGGTGTTGCGGCGGGGGCGACGAAGCCTTGCCAGCCAGGTACCACCACATCCGCGAAGCCCTGCTCGCGCACGGTCGGGATGTCCGGAAACAGCGCGTGGCGCTCAGCGCCCAGGAAGCCGATGGCGCGCACGCGGCCTGCCTGGATCTGGCCCATGGAGAGGTTGATGCCATCCAGCATGAAATGCACACGCCCGCCCACCATGTCCTGAAGCGCGGGTGCGCTGCCGCGGTAGTGGACTGGCTCGATCTCCACGCGCGTCGCGCGCTTGAACAGCTCGAAGGCCAGATGCGTGATGGAGCCGGGGCCGGCCGAGCCGAAATAGATCTGCCCCGGCCGCGCGCGGACCAGGGCGATGAATTCGGCCACGTTGGAGACGCCCAGCGATGTCGGCACGGTGAAGAACAAGCCGCCCACGGTGGCCGCCGCGACTGGGGCGAAGTCACGCTCCGCATTGAAGGGCAGGTTGCGCACCAGCAGCGGGTTGATCGCGATGGTCGCATTGTTCACATGGCCGAAGACATGGCCGTCCGGGTTGGCGCGCGCCACTTCGGCCAGGCCCAGCGCGCCATTGGCGCCACCACGATTTTCCACCAGCACCGGCTGGCCGAGCGTGGCCGACATCTTCTCCGCGAGCGGCCGCGCCACCAGGTCCGAGCCGCCGCCGGGCGGGAAGCCCACCACCAGGCGGATGGGGCGCGCGGGGAAGGCCTGCGCGCGGGCGATCACAGGCGTGGCGAGCGCTGCCAGCAGCAGAGGGCGGCGTGGGGTCATGGCGAAGTTCCTCCGGTTTTGCGGGAATGCTAACCCCTGCCGGCCGCGCAGCGCTATCCCGCCGCATGCCCCCGATGATATCCGCCTGCCCCGCGAGGAACATGACCGCCTGGCCGCCTCGCGCCGGGCACACCGCCGCCGGCCGCCGCCGCCGTAGACCCGCAGCCAAGCCGAGCGCATCGCCGATGCCGTTGGCCTGCTGCCAGTTCGATCGACCCCGTGTATTACCCTGTTTCGGCCATCGCCTCGAACTCCCTGGGGCTGAGATAACCGATGGTCGAGTGCCGTCGCCTTGGGTTGTAGAAGCGTTCGATAGCGTCGAACACATCGGCGCGCGCCTGATCGCGCGCTCGGTATGGTCGGCCAGCACGAGGGCCAAGTTGTGCGCCTCACGGCCAGCCTCCGCCAGGGTGCGTTCGCGTGCCAGCCAGGCGAGCATGGCGCTGGCCGCTATGTTGCAGATGCTGAGCGCCACGCCGCCGGAAATCAGCCAGGTGACGATCCGGCCCTCCCGATCAACCGGGCGAAGCATCCTATCGAACGAGATCAACCGAACTCTCCGACCGTGGCCCGCCTGTGCCCACGTCGTGACGTGTGGGGCGTGCGCTAGCCTGCGGATCCCTTGCCAATGGTAACTCTGCATGGCGAGTTGGGCTGTGTGGGCGGCGCTATTGCGACCGCCCTTTGGTCGGCTTCGGCACCATGGAACTTGCGCTTTGTGGTGACCGTGACCGCGCCGCGGCTGCGATGCTTGGGTCGGCCAATCGGGGGAGAACCACCGCAGCCATGCTGCACCTGCTGAGTTCGTTGCCTGTGGTGACCTCGACCGCCGCCGGGCAGTCACTCAGACACGGGCTTCGCTAAGTGCCCGGTGCTCTGTAGCCCCTACACCACCAGCATGAACAAGCCCCCAAGCCCACGCAGCCCAACCTGCGCACCGAGATCGACAAACGGTTCGACGACATGAAAGGCTTCGTCCTCCTGCCGCGACATTCGGTGGCAGAGCGGACCTTCTCGTTGTTCGCCCCCAACCGACGCCGTGCCAAGGACTACGAGAACCTCGTCGCCACGCTGGCAACCTTCATCAGGCCCGCCGCCATCCAACTGGGCATCCGACGCTTGGCAAGGGCGTAGGCTATTGAGTAAGGCTCTGAGATACGAGCCAGACGCACACGACTACTCCGCCGCCTGGCGCAACCGACCATCGCGCCGCCCCTCTGCCCATTGGCGGCAGACATCGCCGAACACCTCGAACAGGCTGCGGCTCAGGCTGTCACGCTCCCAGTCATATTCCGGGTGCCATTGCACACCCATGGCGTAGCCGCGCGCATTCTTCACGCGCACCGCCTCCACCGTGCCATCGGGCGCCCAGCCCTCCGCCTCCAGCCGGGGTGCAAGCTTCTGCACCCCCTGATTGTGCAGCGAATTGACCGGAATGTTCTCGGCACCCGCCAGCTTCGCCAGGAGCGATCCAGGCGCCAGCCGCACCGCATGCGCCTTGCCCGTGCGTACCAGCGGGATGTGCTGGTCGGACGGCGTGGAATGGTCCATCCGCCCGGGCAGATCCTGGATGCGCTGGTCCAGGCTGCCGCCGAGGGCCACGTTCAATTCCTGCATGCCCCGGCAGATCGCCAGCAAGGGCACGCCATGCTCGATCGCGGCACGGATCAGCGGCAGGGTGGTGGCGTCGCGCTGGTGGTCCTCGGGCGTGCCTTCGGCATGGGCCGGGCCGTCATAATGCCCAGGCCACACATTCGAGCGGCTGCCGGTCATGATCAGCCCATCCACGCGCGAAAGGATCTCGGCGACCATTTCAGGCCCCGCGGCCGGCAGCAACACCGGCAAGCCGCCCACCGGCCCCATGATCACCCGCACATAGCTGTCGGATGCCGCATGGTTGGGCGTGTTGAAGATGCCGAAGCCCTTCACGCAACAGGAAATGCCGATCAGCGGACGCATGGCGCAGCCTCGAAGAAGTCTTCGAATCGAAACATCCATCCATAGCATGTCACAATCAAGGCATCGAACCATGTGCGCGACGCATGCGCGTGCTGCGTTTGCCCGTTAAGGCGGCATTATTCGGCGGCGGCGTTGGCCGCGCAGGCCTGTTCCGTCCAGCGCCGCACCTCTGCCGCCACGAAGGCCTGGAATTCCTGGCGCGATAGCCGCCCCGGCAGGGCCACGATATTGGTCAGCAGCTCCCGCACCTCCGGCGCGTCGAGCATGGCGATGCAGGCGGCCTGCAACCGGTCGGCCAGCGCATCCGGCAGGCCCGCCGGGCCGGACAGGCCGAACCAGGTGGGCGCTGTCATCTGCGGCAGGCCGAGTTCGGCGAAGCTCGGAAATTCGGGGGCCATCGGCACGCGGCTTGCCGCCGTCACCGCCAGGATGCGCAACCGGCCATTGCGGATGGTCTCGGCGAGCGTGGTGACCAGGCCGTGGATTTGGCCCGCCACCAGGTCGGTATTCGCCAGCGCACTGCCGCGATAAGGCACATGCACGAGGGGCGCGCCAGTGGCGCGGGCGAGTGTCTCGATCAGAACATGCGCGCTGCTGCCATTGCCCGCGCTGCCCATGGTCAGCCCGCCCGGTAGCCGGCGCGCCCAGGCCACGAATTCCTCAAGGCTGCGCGGCGGGGATGCCGCGTTCACCACGAGCACCGAGGGGATTTCCGCCAGCAGCGCGATATGGGTGAAGGCCGTCAGCGCATCATAGGGCAGGGCGCGATACACGCCGGGTGCTACGCCATTGCTGGCGATGTTGGACAGCAGCAGCGTGTAGCCATCGGGTGCTGCTTTCGCGACCAGATCGGTGCCCAGCGTACCGCCGGCGCCGGGGCGATTCTCCACCACCCATTGGCCGCCGAGCCGCGTGGATAATTGCTGCGCCGCGAGCCGGGCCAGCCGGTCGGTGGGTCCACCTGGCGGGAAGGGCACCACCAGCCGCACCGGCCGCGCCGCGGGCCAGCCCTGCGCCAAGGCCGGCGTGGCGAGCGTTGCGGCGAACAGCGTGCGGCGATGCATGGCGGTCAATCCCTTGCGGCGGCGGCGCGCAGGCCGTTGATCATGGAGGAGTTCATCAGGTGCGCCTTCATCCGCGCCGGGTCGGCGCAAACCGCCTGCAATTCCGCCAGCGCCGCATGGCGCGCCGCGGGGTCCTTCTGGCGCATGCGGGCGCGGTTGCGGTCGGCCTGGGCGATGATGTCGTGCTCGGCGACGGGGCGGCGGCGGCGTTCGTAGCGATCAGGATCGGCACCCGACAGCAAGGTCTCGGCCAATTCGAAGGCATCATGGATGCCGCCATTCATCCCCATGCCGCCACTGGGTGAATTGAGATGCGCGGCGTCTCCGGCCAGGAACAGGCGGCCGTTTCGGTAGCGCGAGGCGAGGCGCTTGTGCACGCGATAGGGGCGGATTTCGGCGACCGGCGCGTCCTCCATGGCGGGATGGATGGCGGCGAGCTTGCGGCGCAGCGCGGTGGGCCGCATCGCATCCTCCGGCGTTTCGCCGGGTGCGGGATAGAGGCTCATGCGCCAGCGCCCGGGCACGCGCAGCAGCGCGAAAGTGCCGTCGAAGGCGGGGCTCCCCGTCCAGAAATAGTTCACGTTGGACAGGCCCGGCATGACCGTTTCCACCGCGAAGGTGGTGGTCGCGAGCAGTGTTGTCTCGGGGTAGATGTCGCCTGCGAATTCGGCGCCGATCGCGGCCCGCACCACGCTGCGCGCGCCGTCGCAACCCACCACGATGCCCGCGCGCAAGGGCGCCAGCGCCGCGCCGAAGAGTGTGACGCCATCATCATCCTGCGCCACGCTGTCCACCTGCGCGCCTAAGCGCACCACGCCCGCGGGCAGGGCTGCCAGCAGCAGGGCGCAGAGCTTCTGCTGCTCCGCCTGCAGCCGATACGGATGCGCCGTCTCGCCCGCCAGCACCGAGAGGTCGAACAGCGCATGCTCGCCCGTCTCATGCCAGCGGATCTGCCAGGTTGGTGTCACCAGCCCCGCCGCGACCAGCGGTGCACCGATGCCGAGCCTGTCCAGCATGTCGAGCGTGGGCGGGTGGAAGGTCGAGGCGCGCAATTCATCCGGCAGGGCAGGGGCTGCCTCCAGCACCACCACATCCCGCCCCGCGCGCGACAGCAGCAGGGCCAGTGTCAGCCCCACAGGGCCCGCGCCGATGATTGCGACATCCTTCATGGCTTCGATTCTTCCACGCCGCGCGGCGCGCGGCTACTCGGCGGTGGCGTTGGCCGCGCGCGCCTGCTCGGTCCAGCGGCGTACCTCGGCGGCGACGAAGGCCTGGTATTCCGCGCGCGAAAGCCGGCCAGGCAGGGCGACCAGCGCGGTCAGACGCTCGCGCACCTCTGGTGCTGCTAGCAGCACCATGCTTTCGGCGTGCCGCCGGTCAGCGATGGCGTCCGGCAGGCCGGCCGGGCCGGACAGGCCGAACCAGGTCGGCGCCGTCAGGTGCGGGACGCCGAGTTCGGCGAAGGTCGGCAGGTCGGGCGCCGCGGGCACGCGCTGCGCCGAGGTGCTGGCCAGCAGGCGCAGACGCGGATTGGCCAGCGTCTCGGCCATCGTGGTGATGAGCCCGCCGATATTGCCGGCCACCAGATCGGTGATGGCGGGCGCCGAGCCGCGGAAGGGCACATGCACGAGCTGAGCGCCCGAGGCGCGCCGCAGCGTCTCGATCATGACGTGCGAGGAGGAGCCATTGCCCGGACTGCCCACCGACAGCCCACCCTGCGTACGGCGCGACAGCGTGATGAATTCCGCGAGCGTGGTGGCCGGGCTGCTGACATTCACCGCCAGCACGCTGGGCGTATCCGCCAGCAGCGCGACATGCGTGAAATCGGTCAGCGGGTTGTAGGGCAGGTTGCGATAGACGCCGGCGGCCACGCCGTTGCTCGCGATGTTGGAGATCAGCAGCGTATAGCCATCCGGCGCCGCCTTGGCCGCGACATCGGTGCCGACGGTGCCGCCCGCGCCGGCGCGGTTCTCGACCACGAACTGCGCGCCGAGCTGCTGCGAGAGCCGTTGCGCCGCGATGCGACCCACGATGTCGGTGGCGCCGCCAGGCGGGAAGGGCACGATGATCCGCACCGGCCGCGCCTGCGGCCAGGACGCCTGCGCCAGTGCCGGCGCGGCAAGCAGGGGCAGAAGCAGCAGACGGCGGCGATGCATGCGAGGTCTCCCGGGTTTTCGGCGTGGTTAGCCTGGATTGGACAGGTTAGACAACTGAATCCAGCGCGGGCCAGCGGCTCGCCCGCGTGCGTCCAGCTCCACCGCATAGGCGAAGCGGTCGGCGCGATAGAGGCTGCGGCTGTATTCGAAGGCCAGGCCGCGCGAGTCGCGGGCCGTGCGGTCCAGCCGAACGAGTGCGGCACCCAGCGCGATGCCGAGCGCGATGGCGGCTTCCGGTCCCGCGGTCTCGGCGCCCAGCCGCTGCGCGGCGCGGTGGAGCACATGCCCGCGCGCGGCGAGCAATTCCAAGATCGGCGTGCCA
>JAPLOK010000194.1 GCA_026400775.1 Alphaproteobacteria bacterium
CGCCACATGATCACCACCTCCTTCCAATCCGGCTCCACCATCCACCTGCACCAGCATGACCTGCCGGCCGGCCTTTCGCTCGGCCCCGTCATCGCGGTGGACACCGAGACCATGGGCCTCGACCACCGCCGCGACCGCCTCTGCCTGGTGCAGCTTTCGGCGGGCGATGGCGTGGTGCATCTGGTGCAGATCGCACCGCCCCGCCTGGGCGGCCGCGGCCCCGACGCGCCGGTGCTGAAAGCCCTGCTGGAAGATCCCGCCACCACCAAGCTGTTCCACTTCGCCCGCTTCGATTGCGCGGCGCTGCAACGCGGCCTGGGCGCGCGCGTGGCACCGCTGAAATGCACCAAGATCGCGGCCAAGCTGGTGCGCACCTTCACCGACCGCCATGGCCTGAAGGATCTGTGCAAGGAACTGCTCGGCGTCGAGTTGTCGAAGCAGCAACAGACCAGTGATTGGGGTGCCGCTGAACTCACCCCCGAACAGCAGGCCTATGCCGCGTCCGATGTGCTGCACCTGCACGCGCTCTGGCAGCGCCTGGAAGCGCTGCTCATCCGCGAGGATCGCCTGGCCCTGGCCGAAGCCTGCTTCCGTTTCCTGCCCGACCGCGCAGCACTCGACCTGCTCGGCTACGAAGAGCCGGACATCTTCCACCACTGAATCGTGATGCCGCCGCCATGATGCGGCCGCGCTTTCCTTCGACACTACCCGAAGGAGGAAAGCATCATGCCCACCCGCCGCCATCTGGTGTTCGCAAGCCTGGCATTGGCCGCGCCGGCCGCCGCATCCAACCTCTCGCGCGCGGAAATCCGCCGCGATGTGAATGACGCCCTGGCGCGCCTGCGTCGCATGGAGAATGCCCGCCCCCTGCTCGATCGCGCCGTCGCCACGCTAATCTTCCCACGCATCCTCACCGGCGGCTTCATCGCTGGCGGCCAGTACGGAGAGGGCGCATTGCTGCGCGAGCAGCGCATCGCCTCCTACCACAGCATCGCCGGCGCCAGCTTCGGGTTGCTCGCGGGGGCGCAGGTGTCGGGGCTCGCGATGTTCTTCATGCGTGAGAGCGCCCTGGCAGCGCTGATGCGCGCCGATGGTTGGGAGATCGGCACCGGCCCTTCCATCGTGATGCTTGACCGCGGGCTGCAGGCGAACGCCACCAGCTCCACGCTGACCGAGCCCGTCTATGCCATCAGCTTCAACCAGCAGGGGTTGATGGCGGCGCTGGCGATCAACGGCACCAAGATCAGCCGCATCAGGCCGGCGTGATCGCCGCCGCCGCGCCGCGAATTCGCGCCGCCAGCACAGCGGTTTCCGTGCGCAGGATCACCGCCGGACCGACCAGGCTCAGCGCCGCCACCACGTTCCCATCGGCGCGCCGCACGGGTGCGGCGATGCCGCCGATGCCACGCTGGAATTCGCCCAGCTGCACGACATGCCCCGCCGCCCGGTCGGCTTGCGCGCGCGCCCTGCGCAGCCGCAGCAGATAGACCACATCCCCGCCTTCCAGCGCACCGAGCTGCGCCCAAAGCCCGGTCTTGCCGCGCAACGCCTCCAGCACCGGCAAGGCGGCATCCAGCAGCGCGCGGTCACCCGCATAGCGCGCGGCCAAGGCCGCCACCGCAGGCCCGATGCGATAGGCGCGGCTCTCTGCATCCTGCCGCACCAGGGAGAGGTTCAAACATGGGTTAATTCTCAACGGAAAAATCCGCTCCTAACGGGTCAGGTCTCAATGGAAATCAACACAGCACGGTGGATTTGCCGCAGCCCGAGGGGCCGACCAGGGCCACGGATTCCCCGGGTGCGACGCTGAAGGTCAGGCGCTCGATCGCGGTGAAAGGCTGCGCGGCGGTCGCGCGGTGGAAAGCGGCGGGTGACCTACAGCAGTTCCAGCGCTGGGGCGGGCATCGGCGATCCAGTTTTCGTATTTGAACAGAATATTCAAATACGAACGAAGGCATGGTCGCCCGCGGCGCCCTGTCAAACAGATTTCACTCTGGCCTTCCGCGCACTGCCATGATAAGAACAAAACAGGAACTCATATGCGCACCATACCCCCCCACATCGCGCAATGCCTCCGCCGCGAGACGCCCCGCCGCCCCCTCGGCCCGGCCGCGCTGGATGCGCATCTGCAAGGCGGCATCGCCACCGATGCCCTGCACGACATGCTGGCTGCCACCCCCGACGACCTGGCCGCCGCCATTGCCTTCACCGCCGGCACCGCGGCGCGTCTGGCGGGGGCACGCCCCATCCTCTGGGTGCGGCAGGATGCGGCCGAACAGCTCTCCGGCGCGCTGCACGCGCCGGGCCTGGCCGCGCTCGGCCTCGACCCCGCGCGCATCCTGCTGGTGCGCGCGCGTGATGCGCCGGCGGTGCTGCGGGCGGGGCTGGATGCCGCGCGCAGCGGCGCGCTGGGCGCGGTGCTGATCGAACCCTGGGGCGAATCCCGCCACCTGGACATGACCGCCACGCGCCGCCTGGCGCTGGCCGCCGCCACCACGCCGGTGCTGCTGCTGCGCGCGGGCTCGCCCATGCCCAGTGCGGCCGCCACGCGCTGGCGCATCCGCGCCGCACCCTCCCGCCCGCGCCCGGCGCGCGCGCCTGGGGCTGCGCTGCATGTCGAATTGCTGCGCCACCGGCAAGGCATTCCGGGACGCGCCTGGCTGCTGGAATGGGACGATGAACAGCGAGAATTCCGCACCGCGCAGGATGCTGGCGATGCATTTTCCGCATCTCGCGGCCGAGCGCCTGTCGCGCGGGCGGGATGACGCGGCGCCACCGCTGGCCGTCACCGCCGCGCGCGCGGGTGGCATGCGCGTGCTGGCGGTGGATGCGCGCGCGGCCGCGCTCGGCCTCTGGCCGGGCATGACGCTGGCCGATGCGCGCGCGCGCATACCCGAACTGGCCACCGCGCCCGCCGATCCGGCCGCGGATGCCGCCTTCCTGCTGCGCCTGGTGGCCTTGTGCGAACGCTACACGCCCGTCATCGCACTCGATGACCCAAACGGTTTGCTGCTGGACATCACCGGCTGCGCGCATCTCTGGGGCGGAGAGGGCGCGCTGCACGCGGCCATCCGCCGCCGTTTTGCCCGCATGACACTGCGCAGCGCGATCGCCGGCACCGCCGATGCGGCCCGGGCGCTGGCGCGTTTCGGTGGCGATGATCTGCGCGACCTCCCGGTGGCGGCCCTCGAGCCTTCGCCGCGCGCCGCGCGCGCCCTGGCGCAGGCCGGGCTGCGCCGCTTGGGGGATCTGGCGGCCCGACCCGCCGCGGCGCTGGCCGCGCGCTTCGGCATGGGGCTGGTGCAAAGGCTGCGGCGCGTTCTGGGCGAGGAAGACGCGCCCATCACGCCACTGCGCCCGCCGCCCGACTTCACCGCCGCGCGCGTCTTCGCTGAACCGCTGACGCGCACCGAGGCGCTGGCGACGCTGCTGGCTGGAATGCTGGAGGAGCTGTGCGCGGCAATGACCGCCGCCGGAATGGGCGGGCGCGTCTTCGCCCTGGCGCTGTTCCGCACCGATGGCA
The DNA here is from genome assembly GCA_026400775.1 of Alphaproteobacteria bacterium. Taxonomy (GTDB): domain Bacteria; phylum Pseudomonadota; class Alphaproteobacteria; order Acetobacterales; family Acetobacteraceae; genus Rhodovarius. The sequence continues at coordinate 3,524 of JAPLOK010000194.1, forward strand.
CGGCGCGCGAATTGGTGGTGGAATCCGGCCGGCCCTTGCGTGATGCGGCGGCCATCCTGCGGCTGTGGCGCGAGCGGCTGGATGGGCTGGAAGAACCGCTCGACCCCGGCTTCGGCTATGACGCGCTGCGGCTGTCGGTTGCGCGCACGGAGCCGCTGGCCGCCACGCAGACCGGGCTTGCGGGCGATGCGGCAGCGGGTGATGTCGCGGCGCTGATTGATGTGCTGGCCACGCGGCTGGGCCGGGGCCGCGTGCTGCGCTTCGAGCCCTGTGCGACGCATCGGCCCGAACGCGCGGCGCGGCGTATCCCGGCGCTGGAGCCGCCCACGCCATGGCAGCCGATGGATGCGCCGCGTCCGCTGCAATTGTTCGACCCGCCGCGCATTGTCACCGCCATGGCCTTCATGCCCGATGGCCCGCCGCTGCGCTTCCGCTGGAAGGGCCGCGTGCATGACGTGACGCTGGCCGAAGGCCCCGAGCGCATCGCCCCCGAATGGTGGCGCGCGGATGCCGTGCCCGCGCGCGACTATTACCGCGTGGAGGATGCGCAAGGCCGCCGCTTCTGGCTGTTCCGCGAGGATGGCGACGATGCGCCCCGCTGGTTCCTGCACGGCGTCTTCGCATGATCCTGCACTTCGAACCCCGCGCGCGGGAGGCCGCGGCAGGCGATGCGCCGCCCTATGCCGAGATGGTGGCGGCGAGCAATTTCTCCTTTCTGCGCGGGGCTTCGCACCCGCATGAGATGGTGCTGCGCGCCGTCGAGCTGGGCCATGCCGGCATCGCCATCACGGATCGCAATTCGGTCGCCGGCGTGGTGCGCGCGCATGTCGCGCTGCGCGAGTTGCGCGCGCATGGCCGCCTGCCGCCGGCGCGCAGGCGGGTGGGCTCCGGCCCGGGAGAGGAACTGCTGGAAGCGCGCGCGGGCGGCGCGTGGCCTGGCGATTTCCACCTGGCCTTGGGTGCGCGGCTTACGCTGGTGGATGGCACGCCCGATATCGTCGCGCATGTCGCCAGCCGCGCCGGCTGGGCCAGCCTGTGCCGGCTGCTGACTCTGGGCAATCGGCGCGCGGAGAAGGGCGATTGCATCCTGCACCTGGCGGATGTGCTGGCCCATGCGGAGGGGCTGCTGTTCACGCTGCTGCCGGCCCATGCGCCGCCGCCGCCGGACCTGTTGCGCAGGCTGGCCGCGGTGGCACCCACCTGGCTTGCGGCGACCATGCCGCGCCGTGGCGATGACCGGGCGCGGCTGCTGCGGTTGCGCGCCACCGCGCAGGTGGCGGGCGTGCCGCTGCTCGCGGTCAATGATGCGCTCTATGCCACGCCCGAACAGCGCGATTTGCAGGATGTGCTGAGCTGTATCCGCGAGAATATCGCGATCGATGCCGCGGGCCTGCGGCTGGAGGCCAATGCGGAGCGGCACCTGAAACCGGCAGCCGAAATGGCGCGGCTGTTTGCCGATGCACCGGAAGCCTTGACCGAGACCACGCGGCTTCTGGCGCGCGCCGCCTTCAGCCTGGACGAGCTGCGCTATGAATATCCCGACGAACCCGTGCCGCCCGGCCGCGACGCGCAATCCTGGCTGGAGGAGCTGACCTGGAACGCCGCGCGCCGGCGCTACCAGGCCAGTGTGCCCGCGCGCGTGGATGCCGCGCTGCGCCATGAGTTGCGGCTGATCGCGCAGCTGGACTACGCGCCCTATTTCCTGACCATCCATGACATCGTGGCCTTCGCGCAGGCGCGCGGCATCCTCTGCCAGGGACGTGGGTCGGCTGCGAATTCCGCGGTGTGCTTCGTGCTGGGCATCACCGCTGTGGACCCCGCCGAACATGACCTTCTGTTCGCGCGATTCATCTCTGCCGAACGGCGCGAGCCGCCGGATATCGACGTGGATTTCGAACATGAACGGCGCGAGGAGGTGATCCAGCACATCTACGGGAAATACGGCCGGCATCGCGCCGGCATCATCGCCACCATCATCCATTACCGCCCGCGCAGCGCGCTGCGCGATGCCGGCCGCGCGCTGGGTTTGACCGAGGATGTCACCGCGCGCCTTGCCGGCCTGCAATGGGGCAGCTGGGGCGATGAGATTCCCGAAGCGCATGTGCGCGAAGCGGGGCTGGATGCCGATAATCCCGTCATCCGCCGCGCCATCGGCTTCGCGCAAAGGCTGCTGGGTTTTCCGCGCCATCTCTCGCAGCATGTCGGCGGCTTCGTGCTGGCGCGCGGGCGGCTGGATGAGATCGCGCCCATCGCCAATGCCGCGATGGAGGGCCGCACCTTCCTGGAATGGGACAAGGATGATGTCGATGCGCTGGGGCTGATGAAGGTGGATGTTCTGGCGCTCGGCATGCTCACCTGCATCCGCCGGGCCTTCGAGATGCTGCGCGAACAGCATGGCATCGACCACGACCTGGCCAGCATCCCGCGCGAGGACAGGGCTGTGTACGACATGCTCTGCCGCGGCGATTCCATCGGCGTCTTCCAGGTGGAAAGCCGGGCGCAGATCAACATGCTGCCGCGCCTCAAGCCGCGCGAATTCTACGACCTGGTGGTGCAGGTCGCGATCGTGCGCCCGGGGCCGATCCAGGGCGATATGGTGCACCCCTATCTGCGCAGACGCGCGGGGCTGGAGCCGGTCGAATTCCCATCCCCCGCGCCCGAATACGGCCCGGCCGATGAATTGCGCCAGGTGCTGGGCCGCACTATGGGCGTGCCGCTATTCCAGGAACAGGCGATGAAGATCGCCATCGTCGCTGCCGGCTTCACGCCCGACCAGGCGAATGGGCTGCGCCGCGCCATGGCCACCTTCCGCAATATCGGCACCATCGGCGAGTTCGAGCGGCTGATGGTCCAGGGCATGATCGCGCGTGGCTATGATGCCGATTTCGCGCGCCGCTGCTTCGAGCAGATCAAGGGCTTCGGGAGTTATGGTTTTCCTGAAAGCCATGCCGCCTCCTTCGCGCGGCTTGTCTATGTGTCGTCCTGGATCAAGTGCCACCACCCGGCGGTCTTCGCGGCCGCCTTGCTCAATTCGCAGCCCATGGGCTTCTACGCGCCGGCGCAGATCATCCGCGATGCGCGCGAACATGGCGTGCGCGTGCTGCCCGTGGATGTGAACCACAGCGACTGGGACAACAGCCTGGAAAATGGCGCATTGCGCCTGGGCTTCCGCCAGGTGGATGGCCTGGCGGAGGCCGAATTGCGCCGCATGATCCGCGCCCGCGCCCGTGGCTTCCGCAGCGCCGAGGAGGTGGCGCGGCGCGGCCTGCTGCCCGCGCGTGCCATGCGCCTTCTGGCCGATGCGGATGGCTTCGCCTCGCTCGGCCAGGGCCGGCGCGCCGCACTCTGGGCGGTGGAGCGCATCCCCGATGCAGCGCCGCTGCCGCTATTCGAACACGCCGCCGAACTGGCGCCGGAGGCCGATGCGCAACTGCCCGAGATGGCTTTGCGCGAGGAAATCGCGGCCGACTACCAATCCCTGCGCCTGTCGCTGAAGGGCCACCCCATGGCCATGCTGCGCGGCCATTTCCAGGGCCTGCGCGTGCGCAGCGCGGAGGAGGTGAACGCCATGCGCGATGGCGCCTGGGCGCGCATGGCGGGCCTGGTGCTGGTGCGCCAGCGGCCGGGCAAGGGCAATGCTGTCTTCATCACCCTGGAAGATGAAAGCGGCGTGGTGAACGCGCTGCTCTGGGCAAGCCTGCTGGAGCAGTTCCGCCGCCCGGTCATGGCCGCC
>JAPLOK010000248.1 GCA_026400775.1 Alphaproteobacteria bacterium
CGCGCCGACTGGTTCACCCTGCCCGCGGCCGATGGCCACATCGCACTGGTCTACCAGGAAAAGGACTGGCCGCCCTTGCGCGACATGGTCGGCGTCAGCGACCCGCGCTTCGAAACCCGTGCTGGCCGGCTGACGCATCGCGCCGATTTCGAGACCGCCATCCGCCCCTGGTTCGCCGCCCGCACGCGTGAGGACATCACGCGCGAAGCGCAATCGCGCCGCATCCCCATCGGCCCCGTGCGCTTCCCCGCCGAACTTCTGCATGACGCGCAACACAGCGCGCGCGGCTTCATCGGACCCGGCGGCACACCGCGCCCACCCATGCTGATCGACGGGGTGCGCCCGCATGGCTGACCTTCCCCTCGCTGGCGTGCGCGTCATCGACCTCGGCTGGCTCACCGCGGGTGCAGCCACTTCCACGCTGCTGCTGGACATGGGTGCGACCGTCATCAAGGTCGAAGGCCCCGGCGCCATCGACCCGTTCCGCAACTGGGAGGGTGCGGACGCCGCGCGCGAATGGTGGAACGAGAGCCCCTGGTTCAACTTCACCAATCGCGGCAAGGCATCCGTGTGCCTGGACCTGAAGGAGCCGCGCGGGCGCGACGCATTGCTGCGCCTGCTCGAAGGCGCCGATGTGCTGGTCGAGAACTACCGCCGCGGCGTGCTGGATGGCTTCGGCCTCGGCGCTGCCTTCCTGCGCGCGCATTTCCCGCGGCTGGTCATCGCCTCCATCTCGAGCCAGGGCGAAACCGGCCCCGAGCGCGACATGGTGTCCTTCGGCTCCACGCTCGAAGCCACCGGCGGCCTCGCCGCACTGACCGGGCCCAAGCACGGCGCGCCCGTCATCACCGGTCGCGATGTGAACTACCCCGACCAGGTGGTCTGCCTCTTCGCCACAGGCGCCGTTGTCGCGGCCCTGATGGAACGCGACCGCACCGGCCAGGGCGCGCATCTCGATCTCTCGCAGCGCGAACTCACCTCCTTCCTGATGGGCGAGGAGTTGATCGCCGCGGCCGAAGGCACGCCCAGCCCTCGGCATGGCCTGGGCGCCGATGGCGAACACCTGCGCGACGGCATCGCGCATTGGCCCGGCGGCAGCGCACCGGTACGCGATGGCGCCGCGCTGTCGGAATCGCCCGAATTCCAGCGCGGCACCGCAGTCCTGCGCGCGCCGGATGGCAGCGCGGCCAAGGGCATTCCCTTCCGCTTCGCCACCCGCGAACTGGCCGTGCGCGATGCCTGCCACCGCCTGGGCGCCGATAATCGCGCCGTGCTGCTTGACGCCGGTTTCCCGCCCGCCGACATCACAGCCCTGGAGGAAGCAGGCATCCTGGCCGACCGCCCGCGCAAAGGTCCTCCACGCTAGAGATTGTGCGGATCGGATTCACGCTTCGGGAATGTTCGCCCTGCGCTGTCCGATCCGAGCCCGGGAGAACACACATGATCACACGCCGCGCCACGCTGGCCCTGCCCGCTTTGCTTGCCTCGCCAGCCTGGGCCTGGACGCCGGATCGGCCGCTGCGGCTGATCATCCCGTTCACGCCGGGCGGCACCAACGACATCATCGGCCGGCTGGTCGCCGATGGCATGGCGCAACGCCTTGGCCAGTCCATCGTGATCGAGAATCGCGGCGGCGCGGGCGGAGCGATCGGCGCCGATATCGTGGCCAAGGCGCCGGCCGACGGCCACACCCTGCTGCTCGGCGGCAGTGGTTCGCTGGTCATCACCAGCTTCGTGCATCGCAGGCTTGCCTATGACCCGGTGCGGGATTTCGCACCGATCGGGCTGATGGGCAGCGGCGCCAATGTGATCGTGGTGAACCCCGCGCTGCCGGTACAAAATCTGCGCGAATTGCAGGCGCATGCACGGCGCGCCAACCCGCCGCTGAACTTTGCTTCCCCGGGCGTGGGCAGCACTGGCCATGCCGCCGGCGCCCTGCTGACCCAGGCGATGGATGTCGAGATGACGCATATCCCCTATCGCGGCACCGGCCCCGTGCTGACCGACCTGGTCGCCGGCCGCGTGCAGGTCTTCACCAACGCGCTGGCGCCGATGCAACCGCAGGTGAATGCCGGCACGGTGCGCGCGCTGGCGGTGGCCGGCCGCACGCGGCTTGCCGCCCTGCCCGACCTTCCCACCACCATCGAGGCCGGCTTCCCTTCCGTGCAGGCCGCCACCTGGTTCAGTCTCTTCGCCACCGGCGGCACGCCGCCCGACCGGCTGCGCGCGCTGCACGCAGCGCTGAACGCCACCATGGCCGATGCGGAGGTGCGCCGACGCATCAGCGAGGGCGGCGTGGATGTCGAGACCAGCGAATCGCCCGAAGCCTTCTGGCAATTCTACCTGGCCGAGCGCGCGCGCTGGGGCGAGGTGATCCGGCGCGGCAATATTCAGGCCGATGGCTGAGATGCGCCGTCGCAGCCTGGCCATTCTCCTCGCGGCCCCGGCCGTCGCTCATTCGCAGTCGCGGCCCGTCCGCATCGTCGTGCCCTTCCCGCCCGGCGGGCCTACGGATATCGCGGCACGGCTCGTGGGGGATGCCATGTCCCCCCTGCTGGGCCAGCCCGTCATCACCGACAACCGCCCAGGTGCTGCGGGCAATCTGGCGGCGGAATTTGTCGCCCGTGCCGCGGCGGATGGCACCACGCTGCTGTTCAGCGGCAGCGGTTCGCACGGGATCAATCCGGCGCTTTTCGCCGGCCGGTTGAACTTCGACGCGCTGCGCGATTTCTCGCCCGTGGTACTGGTCATTTCCGCGCCCAACCTGATCAGCGCGCGCAACAATGCGGGCTGGAACGGGCTGCCAGATTTCATCGCCGCCGCCCGCTCGGCGCCAGGCCGGCTGAACGTCGCGGTCGGCAGCCTGGGAACCAGTCAGCACATGGCCGTCGAACTGCTGAAGATGCGCGCGGGCATTGACGTGACCATCGTCCCCTATCGCGGCGCGGCGTTGGCGCTGCAGGACCTGATCGGCGGCACGGTGGATGCGTTGTCGGACGGGCTGATGTCCTCCCTTCCGCATGCGCGCGAGGGCCGCATCCGCGCGCTCGGCGTCACCGGCCCACAGCGGGCCGAGGCCGCGCCCAATATCCCCGCCATCGCCGAGACATTGCCGGGCTTCTCCGCTGTCGCCTGGTTCGGCCTGCATGCGCCCGCGAACACCCCGCGCGAGACGATCCTGCGGCTGAACGCGGCGGCCAACCAGGCGCTGGTCCAGCCCGCGCTGCGACAGCGCTACGCCGATGCCGGCAGCCAGGTGCTGGGCGGCACGCCGGAGGAAGCGCTCGCGCATATCCGCACCGAACTCGCCACCTGGGCCGAGGTGGTGCGCATGACCGGCGCGCGCGCCGAATGAACATCACCGAACCCGCGCGCCAGGTGCCCCTGCTGGCGGAGGTGGATGTCTGCATCGCCGGTGGTGGTGCCGCCGGCATCGGGGCCGCACTTGCCGCCGCCCGCGCCGGCCAGCGCGTGCTGCTGCTGGAACGCCTGGGCTTTCTGGGCGGCACCATGACCGCCGTCACGCTGGGCGGGCTGTGCGGCATGTATCGCGAAGCCAATGGCGAGCTGCATCGCTGTATCGGCGGCCTGTGGCTGGAGATGGAGGAACGCGCCCGGCGCATGGACGCGCTGGGCACGCTGCGCCGCAGCCCGGTCACGCGCGGTGTGCACGGCATTCCCTATGACCCGGAACGTCTGAAGCACCTGTTCGATATTTGGCTGGCCGAGGCCGGCGTGCAGGTGCTGACCGAGGCCTGGGTCGCATCCTGCGCGATGGATGGGCCGCGCATCAGCCATCTCTTCATCGAGACCAAGGCCGGCCGTCGCGCGGTCGCCGCGCGCATCTTCATCGATGCCAGCGGCGATGCCGACCTCGCGGTCGCCGCCGGCTGCGGCTTCCAGCTGGGCGAGGCCGGGCAAACCCAACATGCAAGCGCGATGTTCCGCATGGCGCCGGTGGACCGGGCTGCCTTCGCCACCATCACGCGACGCGAACAGGATGCGCGCATGCATGCAGCAGCCGAAGCCGGCCTGCCGCTGCCGCGCACCACGCTGGCCATCTACCCCTATCTGGCCGAGGGCGAGATGCATCTGAACGCGACGCGCGTGATGCACGCCGATGGCCGCAGCTTCGACTGGACCGACCCCTGGGAGCGCGCGGCGGCTGAGCGCGAGGGCCGCCGGCAAGCCTTCCTCTACCAGGACGCCGCACGCGCGCATCTGCCCGGCTTCGCGCAGGCGCGCGTGACCGCGATCGGCGCGCTGCTCGGCATCCGCGAATCCCGCCTAGTGGAGGGCGAGGCCACGCTGACCGAGGATGACGTGATGCAAGGCCGACGCCCGGCCGAGACCGTCGCCATCACCGCCTGGCCGGTCGAGGATCACGCACCCGGCCGCGCCACCATCTGGCGGCCGCTGCCCGACGGCCTGGCCTATGGCATTCCCTTCGGCAGCCTGGTGCCGCGCGCCACGCGCAACCTGCTGGTGGCTGGCCGCTGCCTGTCGGCCACGCACATCGCCCAGGCCAGTGCGCGCGTGACCATCCCCTGCCTTGCGATGGGCGAGGCCGCGGGCACGGCCGCGGCCATGGCCGGCGATGATGTGCGGGTGGATGTCGCGGCGCTGCGGTCGCGCCTGCGGGCCGGCGGTGCCATGCTGGACGCATGATCACGCTCAACCAGGACCAGCAGGCGGTCCGCGACGGTATCGCTGCGCTCTGCACCCGCTTCGACGCCGCCTATTGGCGCGCGCTGGATGAGGCGCATCGCTTCCCGCATGAATTCCACGCGGCCGTCGCGGAAGCGGGCTACCTCGGCATCTGTATCCCGCCGGAGTTTGGGGGTTCTGGCCTCGGCATCACCGAGGCCGCGATCATGCTGGAGGCGATCGCCGCATCGGGTGCCGGCATGTCCGGCGCATCGGCGATCCACATGAATATCTTCGGCCTCAACCCTGTCGTGGTCTTCGGCACCGAGGAACAGAAGCGGCGCTTCCTGCCGCCCTTGGTCTTGGGCGCGGAAAAGGCGTGCTTCGGTGTGACAGAACCCACCACGGGCCTGGACACGACGCGGCTGAAGACGCGCGCCGAACGCGATGGCGATGTCTATCGCGTCACCGGCCAGAAGGTCTGGATCAGCACCGCGCAGGTGGCCAGCCACATCCTGCTGCTGGCGCGGACCACACCGCTGGAGCAATGCGCGAAACCGACCGAAGGGCTGTCGCTGTTCTACACGAAGCTCGATCGTAGCCGCGCATCGGTGCGCGAAATCGCGAAGATGGGCCGCGCCGCCGTCGACTCGAACGAGATCTTCTTCGATGGCTATGAGGTGCCGGCCTGCGACCGTATCGGCGCCGAAGGCCAGGGCTTCCGCATGATCCTGCACGGGTTGAACCCCGAGCGCGTGCTGATCGCGGCCGAGGCTGTGGGCATTGGCCGCGCCGCATTGTCGCGCGCCGCCGATTACGCGCGCACGCGCCAGGTGTTTGGCCGCGCCATCGGCCAGAACCAGGGCGTGCAATTCCCGCTGGCGCAGGATTGGATGGCGCTGGAAGCGGCCTGGTTGATGGTGATGCAGGCTGCGGGCCTGTACGACAGCGGCGCCGAATGCGGCCCGCAGGCGAACGCCGCCAAATACCTCGCCGCCGAGGCTGGGCTGAAGGCCTGCCAGAACGCGGTGATGACCCATGGCGGCTTCGGCTATGCCCGCGAATACGACGTGGAGCGCCTGCTGCGCGAGGCGCATATCCCCTGGATCGCGCCGGTCAGCCCCAACCTGATCAGCGCCTATATCGCCGAGCGCGTGCTGGGCCTGCCCAAGAGCTACTGAACCAGCGCCTGCTTGGCGACCTCGGCGAGCCAGCCCGAGGCGCTGGGCAGCACCGCGTCGTTGAAGTCGTATCGAGCGTTGTGCAATTCGCGCCCGCCCTCGGCCGGGCCATTGCCGATCCAGACGAAAGCGCCAGGCACCTCCGCCAGGAACCAGGAGAAATCCTCGCCGGTCATCGCCGGCGGAATGTCGCGCCGGGTGGGTGACACGGCAGCGGCGGCAGTCGCCGCGATCTCGCGCTCGGCCGCGCTGTTGGCGGTGACCGGCACGCCGCGGCGGAACAGCACGGTGGCTTCGAGCGAAAAGGCGGCGGCGATGCCATGGGCGATCTCGCGGATGCGCCGCTCGATCAGATCGCCGGTCACGTCATCCAGCCAGCGCGCGGTGCCGCGCAGTTCCGCACGATCGGCGATCTGATTCGATGCCTCGCCCGCCTTGGCGATGGTCACGCTGACCACGCCCGATTCCAGCGGGTCCACGCCGCGCGCCACGATGGATTGCAGCGCCACGATCGTATGGCCCAGCCCCAGCATCGGGTCGCGCGTCATGTGCGGCAGCGCGGCATGGCCCGAATGGCCCTCGAAGCTGATCTCGAAGCGCGCGCCTGCGGCCATCACCGCGCGGTCATGCACCGCGATATGGCCCACCGGCAGGCCCGGCCAATTGTGCCAGCCGAAGATGCGCTCCATCGGGAAGCGGTTGAACAGGCCGTCGGCCACCATGCTGCGCGCACCGCCGCCGCCCTCTTCGGCCGGCTGGAACACCAGACGGATGGTGCCGCGCCAGGAGGGGTCGTCGAGCAGCAGCTTGGCCGCGCCCAGCAAGGCGGTTGTGTGCCCGTCATGGCCGCAGGCATGCATGACGCCGGGCTTAGTGCTGGCCCAGGGCAGGTCGGTCGCGACCTCCTGGATGGGCAGCGCGTCCATATCCGCCCGCAGGCCGACGCTGCGGTTCGCGCCCTGCCCACGCTGCAGGGTCGCGACCACGCCGTGGCCGCCCACCTGTGTGGCGATGTCGGTCACCCCGATCTCGCGCAGTTTTTCCACGACGAAGGCCGCGGTGTCCTGTTCATGCAGGGTCAGCCCGGGATTGGCGTGCAGGTGGCGGCGCCACTCGGTGAGGCGGGCGTGCAGATGGCTGTCCATGCGCAAGGTTACGCACAGCGGCTGCGCGGCACAATGCGCCGCGCTTACCGGCTGTAAACTAATCGGGCGGAGGATAAGGAGCCATGGCCCCTCCCGATTCGCTCCCCGCCTCCGCAGCCGCAGCGGACTCCCAGCCGCAGGCCAGCAATGCATCCCGCCGTCTGGCCCTGGCCCGCAGCTACGCGACTGCGGCCCTGGCCGCCCTGTCCGAGCACGAGCTGCCGCCGATTCCGCCGAACTACTCGATGTTCTTCGACATGGCCGAGGGCTCCCGCCCTGATCTGCGGCTAGCGATGGAAGCAGCGCAGTCCCGCGGTCCGCTCGATGAAGCCACGATGCACGGCCTGGCCGGGCGCTTCTTCCAGCCGACTGCGGAGGCGATGCTACTGGCCGAAGCAATCTCACGCATCAACCAGACCCTGCAGGAGGCATTGTTGCTGGTCAGCGACCACGGCGCGGAGGCCGAGGCTTTCGGCGAACGCCTGACAGAACTGGCAGGCACTATCAGCCCCGAGCCCAAGCGCCTTGCCGAGGTGCTGCGCCGCCTGACCACCGAGACCTCGGCCATGATCGCGCGCAGCCGCCAGACCAGCGGCCGCATCAGTGAGTCGGCGAGCCTGGTGGAAAGCCTCCGCGGCGAGCTGGAGGCTGCCCGCCAACAGGCTGTCACCGATGCGCTGACCGGCCTGCCCAACCGTCGCGCCTTCGACGACTGGCTGCCCAGCGCCACCAGCACCGCGGAGGCCTCCGGCAGCCCGGTGGCGTTGCTGATCATGGACATCGACCACTTCAAAACGGTCAATGACCGCTTCGGCCACCCGGTGGGCGATGCCGTGCTGCGCCGCACTGCGCAGACATTGCGCGGCGTGATGCGCGATGGCGACTTGCCCGCGCGCACCGGCGGCGAGGAATTCGCCGCCCTCCTGCCCGCCACCACCCAACGCGAAGCGCACGACATTGCCGAACGCGTGCGCCAGGCCGTTGCCGCGCAATCCCTGACCATCCGCGCCACCGGCACCAAGCTGAACGACATCACCATCAGCATCGGCCTTGCGATGCGCCACCACGGGGAAACCCCGCTGGCCTGGATGCAGCGCGCCGATGCCGCGCTCTACCGCGCCAAGCAGGAGGGGCGAAACCGCGTGGTCAACGCCGAACCACGCGCTGTTATGTCCTGGGGCTGAAAAGTACTTCCAGCGAGGCCGCTCGCAAGGCAGCATGCGGCCATGTCCCGCGCCGCCGAACTGCGTGCCGCCGATGCGGCGAATACCGCCTTCCTGTCGCGCCACTGCGCGCAGGTCGCTGATGACCTTGCGCTGAAGCGCCGGCTGATGGCCGGCTCCGCCTTCGCCTTTCTGCGCGCAAGCTGCCCCCGCTTCGCCGGCCGGCTGCCGCTGGTCTGCCCAGAAGTGTTGGATGCCACGCCCGCACCCGCCGTCGGCGACGCACATCTGGAAAACTTCGGCACCTGGCGCGATGCCGAGGGCCGGCTGGTCTGGGGCATCAACGACCTGGACGAGGCGGCGGTCCTGCCCTGGACCATCGACCTGCTGCGGCTGATGACCAGCGCCCTGCTCTGCCCCGGCGCCGCGCGCCCACGCGCGATCGAGGCCGCCTTGCTGGAGGGCTATGCCGCGGGCCTTTTGCAGCCGAGCCCCTTCATCCTGGACGAACGCCACGCCACGCTGCGCGACATGGCAGCCCCTCCGCCGGCCGAACGCGCCCGCTTCTGGCGCCGCATCGACCGATTGGAGGAGGCCGAACCGCCGCCCGCGCTGCGCGGCGCGCTGCTCGCCGCCCTGCCGGATGGTGCGGCCGAGCCACGCTTCGCCACCCGCGTCGCCGGCTTGGGCAGCCTGGGGCGGCCCCGCTTCGTGGCAATCGCCGATTGGTGCGGCGGGCGCGTGGTGCGCGAGGCCAAGGCACGCCTGCCCTCGGCCTGGATCGAGGCCGGGCTGCCAGGGGCGAAACCGGTCGACCTGCAAGCCCTTGCCGCCCACCCATGGCGCGCGCCCGACCCCTGGTTCCGCGCCGACGCGGTTGTCGTGGTGCGCCGCCTGGCGCCAGATTCCCGCAAGTTGGAATGGCCAGCGGCCAAGCTGCACGCCCAGCTGGATGCGATGGGCCGGGAGCTGGCCAATATCCACGCCAGCGGCGGCGATGCGCATCGCTTGCTGCGCGACCTGGCGGCACGGCCCAGCGGTTGGCTGCGGGCCGCGGCCAAGCGCATGGCCGCGGACCAGAGTGCCGATCACGCCGCCTGGCAGCGCATCATTCGGTAAGGCGGATGCCGGCGCGGCGGATCACCCCGCCCCAGAGCGCGTATTCATGCCTCACCAGGGCCACGAATTCCTCGGGCGTGCTGCCGGTGGGCTCTGCACCGTCACGCGCCATCCGTTCGCGGATGTCGGGCCGGGTCGCGGCCTCACGCACCGCCTCCGAGATGCGGGCCACGGCCGCCGGCGGCGTGCCCTCACGCGCGAACAGCCCGAACCAGAGATAGGCCGTCAGCTGCGGCCAGCCGGCCTCGGCGAAGGTCGGGATATCGGGCGCGCTCGCGAGCCGCTGCGCCGAGGAGACGGCGAGGATGCGCAACGCCCCCCCGCGGTGATGCGTAATGGCCGGCAGGATGCCGTCAAAGCACATCCGGATATTTCCAGCGATGGCGTCTGCCAGCATCGGCCCCGAACCGCGATAGGGCACATCCTGCAGGTCGATGCCCATGGTCGCCTCGGCCAATTCGCCGAAGACATGCGTCATGCCGCCGCGGCCCACCGTGCCATAGCTGTGCTGGCCCGGCTCACGGCGCATCAGCGCCACCCATTCGGCCAGATCGCGGGCGGGGAAGGCCGGGTGCACATGCAGCACCAGCGGCAGGCGGTTGCCGCTCGATACCGGGATGAAGGCCTCCGGCCGGTAGGAGAGCCGCTCATACATATGCGGATTGGTGGTGAAGATGGCCTGCCCGCCCCAGAGCAGCGTGTGCCCATCGGCCGGTGAGTCCAGCACGGCATTGGCCGCGATGGCACCCGCCCCGCCGCCACGGTTTTCCACCACGACCGGCTGGCCCAACGTCTCGGCGATGCGCCCGCCGATCGCGCGCGCGCCGTTGTCGGCCGCACCACCCGCGGCGAAGGGCACCACCAGCCGGATCGGCCGCGCCGGCGCCCATTGCGCCAGGGCCGGGCTGGCCAATGCGGTGCCCAGCAGCGCACGGCGCATCATTGCCGTTCGATCCCAAGGGATTGCGCCGTCTCGACCCATTTGCGCGTCTCCTGGATCAGGAATTCGCGGTTCTGCTCGGGGGTGTTGGGAATGGGCGAATAGCCCATGCGGCCGAGCCGCGCGATCACATCGGGCTGGCGCAGCACCTTCTGCAGCGCGGCATTGGCGCGCGTGACCGCGGCCACAGGCGCGGGCTGCACAGTGCCCAGCCCGAACCAGACGGTCAGCGCAAAACCCGGCACGGTGCGGGAGATGGGCGGAATCTCGGGCGCCAGCGGGAAGGGTTCGGGCGTGGTCACGCCAAGCGCGCGCACGCGGCCCTCGCGCACCTGCGCCAGGCCATTGGCGAAATCGGTGAAGGTGCTGTCGATGCGGCCGGCGATGACATCGGTCAGCGCCTCCGGCCCGCCGCGATAGGGCACGGCGGTCATGCGCACGCCGGCGGCGCGGTTCAGCATCTCGGAGGCGATCTGTGCCGAGGTATTGGCGTGGCTGAAGGTCAGCTCGCCGGGCCTGCGGCGCGCGCGGTCCAGCAGGTCGGTGATCGAGGTTGCGCCATCATTGGGGGCGACGACCAGGTAGGGCGCCTCGGCCACGCTGCCCAGATGCGCGAAATCATTCAGCGGGTCATAGGCGAGGTTGCGCACCGTCCAGGTGTTCAGCGAGGCATTGGTCACCGACAGCACGATCCAGGTATGCCCATCGGGCTGCGCGGTGCGCGCGGCCATCGTGCCCACCACGCCATTGCCGCCGGGGCGGTTGTCGATGACGACGGGCTGGCCGAGTTCGGTCGAGAGCGGCTCCACCAGGCTGCGGAACAGCGTGTCGGTGATGGTGCCGGTGGGGAAGGCCACGATCAGGCGGATCGGGCGGTCGGGCCAGTTCTGCGCGAAGGCCGGTGCTGCCAGCGCGGGCAATGCGAAGGCGCTGCGACGGGTGATCATGCGTTTTCTCCGCGGACGAGTTTGTGGATTTCGGTGTTGTCGGCGCGCGGGCCTAGGGCGGCCACGGCGGCATCCCAGCGCGCGCGGCACAGCGCCAGCAGCTCGGCCTGGTAGCCTTCGGCCAGGCTGCCCGCGGTCTCCAGGTCCTTGCGCATCAGGCCAAGCTGGAAGCCGCCGGCATAGCGGCCGGGCAGGATCTCCTGCTTGACCTTGGTTTCGGTGGCGATGTTGCGGCCGGACGATGCATTCAGCACATCAGCCAGGATGGAGAGGTCCAGGCCATGCTGTTCGCCCAGCACCAGCGCTTCCGCCGTGGCCAGCAGGCCGGCCGCATAGACATAGTTGTTCAGCGCCTTCATCGCATGCGCGGAGCCGGGCGGGCCGGTGCGGATGATGGCCTCGCCCATGGCGCGCAGCGCGGGTTCCGCCTGGGCGAATTCAGCATCGGCCGCGCCGCACATGATGGCCAGCGTGCCGGCCTTGGCCTTGACCACGGAGCCTGAGACGGGCGCGTCCATGAAGCGCGTGGCCGCGGCCCAGCGGCGCGTCTCGGCGGGCAGCGAGCTGCCCATGTCCATGACCAGATGCGCAGGCGTCAGGTGGGGCAGCAGCGCTTCCATCACGGCCACGACCGCGCGGCTGTCGGGCAGCATCAGGATGATGGTGTTGGCCTGCGCCACGCCGGCCAAGGGCACCATGCTGGCACCGGGCAGGACCGCCGCCCCCGCATCATGCGCGAAGACGGAAAAACCCTTGGCCACAAGGCATGTCGCCATTGGCATGCCCATCATGCCAAGGCCAATGAAGCCGATTGATTGCACTGACGTCTCCTGTCCCGGCGCCAAGCTTGGCCGCGCCGCCGGGTCAGGGCAAGCGTCAGGCGACGACGTGGTAACGGCGCTGGAAATACACCAGGCCGCCGCTGTCCGGCCCCAGGCGCACGGCGCGCACGCGGGCGAAGAGCACGGCATGGGTGCCCTGCTCGGCCACTTCGGCGATCTCGCAATCGAAGGCGCAGGCGGCGCTGTCCAGCACGGGCGCGCCGGTTTCCAGCCGCGACCAGTCGCCCGCGCCGAAGCGCTCGGCGCCCTCCAGCCCGCGCATGCCAGCAAAAGTGTTGGACAATTCCTCCGCCCCCGCGCCCAGCGTGTTCACGCAGAGCACGCGA
>JAPLOK010000199.1 GCA_026400775.1 Alphaproteobacteria bacterium
GTCCCAAGGGCCGCGCGATTCGGCCGGCGACTTCACCTCGAACAAATAGCTCGGCTGCACGCGCCGGCCATCGGAGCGGATGCTGCCCTGGCCCATCGCGTCGTCATCGGTGGGCATCGCCTTCATGCGGTTCACCGTCTCGATGCCGCTGGCGCGCGCCGCCGGCACGCCCATCTCGGCCACCGCCTTCAGGTAGTGCAGCACGGTGGAATAGCAGCCGGCCTGCGTCATGCTGGGGCGGAACTGGTTGGGCATGTTGGGCAGCACGCGGCGGGTGAAGGCGCGGGTGCGGTCGTTCAGGTCCCAGTAAAAGGTCTCCGTGCAGACTAGGCCCTGCGCGGTCTCCAGGCCCAGCGCATGCACATCGGGCAGGAACATGAGCAATGCTGCCAGCTTGGTGCCGCGCCGGGTGATGCCGAATTCGGCGGCCTGCTTGATGCAGTTCACCGTGTCGCCGCCGGCATTGGCCAGCCCGATCACCTTGGCCCGGCTGGCCTGCGCCTGAACCAGGAAGGAGCTGAAATCGGTGGTGCCGGGGAAGGGCGTGCGCACGCCTCCCAGCACCCGCCCACCGGCCGCGCGGATGAAGCCCGAGGTGTCACGCTCCAGCGCATGGCCGAAGGCGTAATCGGCGGTGATGAAGAACCAGGTGTCGCCGCCCGCCTGCACCATCGACCCGCCGGTGGACTTGGCCAGCATGTAGGTGTCGTACACCCAGTGGATGGTGTTCGGGCTGCACGCCGCCCCGGTCAGGTCGGAGGTAGCGGCCGCGGTGTTCAGGTGGATCTTGTTGCGCTCGCGTACGACGGTGTTGACGGCGAGTGCCACGGAACTGGTCGGCAGGTCGGTCACCACGTCCACATTGTCGCGGTCGATCCATTGCCGCGCGAGGGTGGAGCCGACATCGGGCCGGTTCTGGTGGTCACCCACCACCAGCTCCACATTGATGCCGCGCGTGGTCACGCCGCTGTCCTGGATGGCCTGGCGGACGCAGACCACTGAACCCGGCCCGCCTAGATCACGATACAGGCCGGACTGGTCGCCCAGGATGCCGATGCGCACGGTATTGGCGGCCTGGGCGCGGGCGCGATGGGCGGGCAGCGCGCCCCAGGCGGTGGCGGTGGCGGCGGCGCCCAGCAGGGCGCGACGGGATGTGCTCATGGTACCTCTCCTCAAGGGCGGGATGCGTGGTCTGTCGCCGCGCTATCCCGGTTGCGTGGTTCAGCGGATCAACGAGCAGCCGCCTTCGGCCAGCGGGCGGAATGCCTCTTCGGCGCTCACGGTCTGCAGCACCTTGTAGTAGTCGTAGCGACCGCGGGATTCCTGTGGCGTCTTCACCTCGCAGAGATAGGCGGGGTGCATCTTGCGGCCATCGGCGCGGATGGTGCCGGCACCGAAGGCGTCATCATCGGTGGGCATCGCCTTCATGCGGTCGACCACGGCGCGGCCATTGGCCTTGGCGGCGGCGACGCCGAGATCGGCGCAGGTCTTGAGGTAGTGCAGCGTCGCCGAATAATCGCCCGCATGGCTCATCGCCACCGGCATATCCGCGCCCGAAAGCCGAAGGATGCGCTCGGACAGGCCGCGCGTGCGCGCATTGAGGTCCCAGTAAAAGGTGTTGGCGCAGACTAGGCCCTGTGCCGTTAGCAAGCCCAGCGCATGCACATCGGTGATGAACATCAGCAGCGCGGCCACGCGAATGCCGCGGCGCGTCAGGCCGAATTCGCCGATCTGCTTGATGCTGTTGATGGTGTCAGCGCCCGCATTGGCCAGCCCGATCACCTGCGGCCGCGCGGCCTGCGCCTGCAACAGAAAGGAGGAGAAATCGGTGGTGCCGGGGAAGGGGTGTCGCACCCGGCCGATGACGCGGCCGCCCGCGGCTTCCACGAAGCCGGTGGTGTCGCGGTCCAGCGCATGGCCGAATGCATAGTCGGCCGTCAGGAAGAACCAGTTCTGCCCGCCCGCGCGCACCGTGGCCAGGCCCGCGACCTTGGCGAGCATGTAGGTGTCATACACCCAATGGATGGTGTTGGCGTTGCAGGAGCGGCCGGTCAGATCCGAAGTCGCTGTCGAGGTCGGGATGCAGACCTTGTTGCGCTCGGCAGCCACCTGCGAGACGGCGAGTGCGACCGACGATGCCGCCAAGTTCAGGATCATGTCGACGTTTTCGTTGTCGATCCAGCGCCGCGCGATGGCGACACCGGCATCCGGCCGGTTCTGGTGGTCGGCATTGACGAATTCGACATTGAAACCGCGTTGGCCGAATTCCTGGATGGCCAGCCGCGCGGCAGCCAGCGAATTCGGCCCGTTCAGGTCACGGAAAGGCCCCGAGAAATCGGTCAGCATGCCGATCTTGATGGTGTTGGCGGCCTGCGCCTTGGCCGAGCGATAGGGCAGGGCGCCCCAGACGGGGGCGGTGGCGGCGGCGCCGAGAACGGCGCGGCGGGTCGTATCGGTCATGCTGGGTTTCTCCTGGACGTGAAGGGGCGGGCGATCTGGCGTCGCCCTGCCCCGGATGGTGAAACATTCGGGTCTAATCGAATCGGTCTGGAACAGATTGATCCGTGAATCAGCCCCGCAAAATCATTACAGCATGAGCCATAAACACCGGATCATGCTGTAGTCACTATGCGAGGTGTACACCGCTTCGGTGATTCCACCTTCGCGGATCACGCTCTAGCGCACCAGCGCGCAATTCCCCGCGGCCATCGGGCGAAATGCCTCTTCGGCCGGCGTGGTTTGCAGGAGCTGGTAGAAGTCCCAGGCGCCGCGCGATTCCTGCGGCGTCTTGACCTGGAACAGATAGGCCGGGTGCAGCTTGCGGCCATCGGGGCGAATGGTGCCGGCGCCAAACGCGTCGTCATCCGTGGGCATCGCCTTCATGCGCGCGATGGTGGCGGCACCATCGGCCTTGGCGGCGGCGTGGTCGCGGAATAGCAGCCTGCATGGCCCATGGAAGGCCGATTGCCGCCCGGCGTGCCATTGGCGACGATGCGGCCCGAGACGGCGCGGGTGCGGTCGTTCAGGTCCCAGTAGAAGGTTTCGGTCAGCACCGAGCCGCCGGCCGTCTGCAGCCCGAGGCTGTTCACGTCATTGACGAAGACCAGCAGGCCGGCCACGCGCTGGCCGCGGCGCATCAGGCCGAATTCGCCCGCCTGCTTGATGGCGTTGATGGCGTCCACGCCGGCATTCGCAATGCCCACCACCTGCGCGCGGCTCGCCTGCGCCTGGAGCAGGAAGGAGGAGTAGTCCGTGGTGCCCGGGAAGGGGTGCCGCACGCTGCCCACGACGCGCCCGCCGGCCTGGCGGACGAAATCCATCGTCTGGCCTTCCAGGCTGTGACCGAAGGCGTAGTCGGCGGTAATGAAGTACCAGCTCTGCCCGCCGGCGCGCACCAGCGCGGCGCCCGTACTGCGCGCCAGCATCCAGGTGTCATAGGTCCAGTGGATGGTGTTGGGGCTGCACTGCCCGCCGGTCAGTTCGACGGTGGCGGCCGTGCTGTTGAGGTAGACCTTGTTGCGCTCGCGCACGACGGTGTTCACGGCCAGCGCCACGCCCGAGGAGGGGACGTCCATGATGACATCCACGCCGTCGCGGTCGATCCACTGGCGCACCAGGTTCACGCCGACATCGGGGCGGTTCTGGTGGTCGGCCACCAGCACTTCCACGTTGAAGCCGCGATTGCCGAAATCCTGCACAGCGGTGCGGGTGGAGACCACACTGGTGGGGCCGGAAATGTCGCGGAAGGGCCCGGACATATCGGTCAGCACGCCGATGCGGATGGTGTTGGCCGCACCCTGCGCGCGGGCATGGGTGATGGGGCTTGCGGCACCCAGCGCGATCGCGCCCGTGCCAGAGAGGAAGTTGCGGCGACCTGTGTCGATCATCTCTATGTATCCCGGTCTTTGGTTGAGGTTCAAACGCCCAGATACTGGTGCAGGCGGTCCATGGCACCGGCGAGTTCAGCATTGGTTACGCTGTCCACCACCACGCCATGATCCATCACATAATGCCTGTCAGCGACGGTCTGTGCGAAGCGAAAATTCTGTTCCACCAGCAGAACGGTGAGGCCGCGTTGCTTGAGCTCGCGCACCGTCCGGCCGATCTGCTGCACGATGACGGGTGCGAGACCCTCGGAAGGTTCATCGAGCAGCAGCAGTTTCGCACCGGTTCGCAGGATGCGCCCGATCGCCAGCATCTGCTGTTCGCCGCCCGAGAGCTTGGTGCCCGGGCTGCGCGCGCGTTCCTTCAGGTTCGGGAAGAGCGTGTAGATTTCGTCCACCGTCATGCCGCCCTGCGCTATCTGCGGCGGCAGCATCAGGTTTTCGGTCACATCCAGGCTGGCGAAGATGCCGCGCTCCTCGGGACAATAGGCAATCCCCTTGCGCGCGATGATGTCCGACCGCGCCGAGACCAGTTCCTGCCCCTGGAATTTCACACTGCCCGACCGCCTGCCGGTCAAGCCCATGATGGCTCGCAAGGTGCTGGTCTTGCCCGCGCCGTTGCGGCCGAGCAGCGTGACCACCTCGCCTTGCTGGATGTGGATGTCCACGCCGTGCAGCACATGCGATTCGCCGTACCAGGCCTCCAGGCCTTTCACCTCGAGCATCATCTCAGCCATGGGCCGCGCCCTCCGGCACGCCGACACTGGCGGGGTCGGTGCCCAGATAGGCCGCGATCACCTCAGGATTGGCGGAGACGGCGGCGTAATCGCCCTCCGCCAGGACCTGGCCGCGGGTCAGCACGGTGATGGTGTCGCACAGGCCTTCGACCACGCGCAGATTATGCTCGACCAGCAGCACAGTGCGGCCGGCCGAGACGCGCTTCACCAGTGTCACGATGCGGTCCACATCCTCGGCCGTCATGCCGGCGGTGGGTTCGTCCAGCAGCATCATTTTGGGGTCCATCGCGAGCGTGGTCGCGATCTCCAGCGCGCGCTTGCGGCCATAGGGAAGCTGGCCGGCCGCCAGTTCGGCATGTTCGGTCAGACCGACATCGGCCAGCAATTCCACCGCGCGCTCGTCATATTGCTTCAGCACGCTGTCGGCGCGCCAGAAATCGAAGCTGTTGCCGCGTTGGCGCTGCAAGGCCACACGCACATTCTCCAGTACGGTCAGATGCGGGAACACCGCCGAAATCTGGAACGACCGCACCAGCCCCAGCCGCGCCACTTCGGCGGGCTTCATCGCGGTAATGTCGCGCCCGTCATAGGTGATGGAACCGCGCGTCACCGGCAGGAACTTGGTCAGCAGGTTAAAGCAGGTGGTCTTGCCCGCGCCATTCGGCCCGATTAGCCCATGGATGGTGCCTCGGCGCACCTGGAGGTTGACGTCGGACACCGCGGCAAAGCCACGGAATTCCTTGGTCAGAGCCTTTGTCTCGAGGATGAAGTCACTCACCCGAACGCCTCTCCTGCCATACCTTGCACGCGGGGTTGTTCCCCGCTGACATCATGGCTGTATGAACGGGCCTAGGCCCGCTGTCCAGCACGCAAAAGCCGCTCGGGGGAGACGGGCGCGTCCAGATGCGCAACGCCCGCCGCATCCTTCAGCGCGTTCCACACCGCACCCGCCAGAAGCAGCGGCGGCTCGCCCACCGCCTTGCTGCGGAAGATGGTGTTCACCCGCGCCGGCCCGGCTTCAAGGATACGCGCCTGAAACACTGGCGGCACATCGCGCGAGCCTGGAATCTTGTAGGTCGAAGGCCCGACAGTGCGCAGACGGCCCACCGGGTCCCACCACAATTCCTCGCTCGTCAGCCAGCCCATGCCTTGCACGAAAGCGCCCTCGATCTGGCCACGATCGATCGCCGGGTTCAGCGATTTGCCGCAATCCTGCACCAGATGCGCCGACAGCACGCGGTGTTCGCCGGTGAGCGTGTCGATCACCACCTCCGAGACCGCCGCGCCATAGGAGAAATAGAAGAACGGCTTGCCGCGCACCGCCTGCATGTCCCATTCCAGATCGGGCGTGGCGTAGTAGCCGGTGGCGGAGAGCGAGACGCGCGCCAGCCAGCATTTTTTCGCAAGCTCGCCGAAGGTCAGGCGCTGGTTGTCGGTCGCACCCAGCACCTGGCCATCCTGGAAGCGCACGGCGTCCTCGGCGCAGCCGAAATGCTTCGCGGCGATAGCGGCCATGCGTGCGCGAATCGCATCCGCCGCGTTGAAGGCGGCCCAGCCGTTCAGGTCGCTGCCGGTGCTGGCCGCGGTCGGGCTGGTGTTGGGCACTTCGGCGGTGTGGGTGGCGGCCAGGCCCACGGTTTCGATGGGCACGGAAAACACCTCAGCGACCACTTGCGCCACCTTGATGAACAGGCCCTGGCCCATCTCGGTGCCGCCATGGGCAAGGCGCACGGAGCCATCGGTATAGACATGCACCAGCGCGCCGGCCTGGTTCAAATGCGGAATGCCGAAGCTGATCCCAAAGGCGCTGACGAAACAGCCCAGGCCCCGGCGCAATGTGGGGTGGGTGGCATTGAAGGTGGTGATCTCCGCGCGACGGCTTTCCCAGCCGGAATCGGCCATGGCTTCAGCATGCACGCGGCGGATCAGATCGCCTTCCAGCGCCTGGCCGTATGGGGTGCAAGAGGGGTTCGGCCCGCCTGCGAAGTTGCGCGCGCGCACCGCTTCGATGTCGTGCCCGGTGGCGCGCGCGACATGGGCGAGCACATCATCCATCAGCATCGCACCCTGCGGCCCACCGAAGCCACGGAAGGCGGTATTGCTGACGTGGTTGGTCTTGATGGCGCCGCAGGTGATGCGCAGATCGGCGACGCTGTAGGCGTTGATCGCGTGGGTCAGCGCCCGCATCACCACGCCGCCGGACATATCCACGGAATGGCCGCCATCGGCGGTCATGTCGGCCACCAAAGCAGTGATGCGGCCCTGCGCATCGAAGCCCGCGCGCCAGCGATAGAGGAAGGGGTGGCGCTTGCCGGTCGCGGCCATGTCCGCCTTGCGCGGCAGGCGCAGCTTGACGGCGCGGCCCGTGTGGCGCGCGGCCAGCGCGGCGGCGGCCGCGACCCAACTGGCGTTGCTCTCCTTGCCGCCAAAGGCGCCGCCCATGCGGCGGCACTGCACCTGAACGGCGCCATAGGGGACGCCCAGCACGCGGGCCACGATATGCTGGCCTTCGCTCGGGTGCTGGGTGGAGGAATGCACCAGCATCTCAGCACCCTCGCCGGGGATGGCGAGTGCGACCTGGCCTTCGAGATAAAAGTGCTCCTGCCCGCCGATTTCGAATTCGCCCTGCGCGGTGAAGGGAGCGGCGGCCAGCGCCGCATCGGCATCGCCATTCTTCATCGTGAAGGGGCCGACCAGCCAGTCGCGCCCATCCTGGATGCGCAGGATGGGCGGCAGGGTTTCGATGTCGGGGCGCAGGGCGGCTGCGGCGCGGAGCGCTTCGTCGCGCGTGCGCGCCACCACCAGCGCCAGGGCCTGGCCGTGATGTTCGATGGTGTCCTCGACGAACAGGACTTCGTTGCGCGCAATGGGTGCGATATCGTTCTCGCCGGGGATGTCGGCCGGGCCAAGAACCGCGACCACGCCGGGCATGGCGCGTGCGGGCGCCAGGTCCAGTGCGCGCAGCCGGCCATGCGCCACCGGCGATGTAACCAGTGCCGCGTGCAGCGTGCCCGCGGGTTCGGGCATGTCGTCGATGAAGCGCGCCTCGCCGGTGGCGTGCTTCACGGCGCTGTCATGGCGCAGCGCCGCACCGGCGATCTTCGTCACGGCGTTCATGCCGGCACCGCGAAGACATCCGCCGGCATCTTGGGATGCGCGTGGCGCAACCACAGCCGTTCGACCAGGCCGCGCGCGGCCGTCATGCGCCATTCGGCGCTGCCGCGCCAATCGGAAAGCGGGGCGAAGTCCAGCGCGGCGGCGGCTTCGCGCGCGGTTTCGCGTGTCAGCGCGCGGCCGATCAGCGCGCCCTCCGCGCCTGTCGCGCGGCGCGTCGTGGCGGCCATGCCGCCAAAGGCGATGCGCGCGCGCGACACCACGCCGCCTGCGAATTCCACGCGGGCGACCATGGCCACAGCCGAGATATCCTGGTCATGCCGGCGCGAGAGCTTTTCCGCGACCAGCAGCGCGCCAGGTGCGGGGCGCGGCAGGCGGATGGCGGCGATGATCTCATCCGCCGCCAGCGCATTGCGCCGGTAGTCCAGCAGGAAATCCGCGACCGGCAGTTCCCGCGCGCTGGTCTCCACCACCGCATCCAGCGCCAGCAGGATGGGCAGCGCATCGCCGATCGGCGAGGCGGTGCCGAGATTGCCGCCCACCGTCCCCATCGCGCGAATTTGCCGCGAGCCGAGCCTTGCCAGATAGGGTGCCAGCGGCGCGAAATCGGCATCGCCCGCGCAGGCTTCATGCAGCGCGGAATAGGGCTCAGCGGCGCCGATGCGAATGCCCGTGCCATCCACGCGCAGCCCGCGCAATTCGGACATGTTCAGCAGTGCGATCACCGCTGGCGGATTCTCCCGATGCTCGGAAAAGCGCAGGCCCAGATCGGTGCCGCCGGCCAGCAACCAGGCATCGGGCAGCGCGCGCTTCAGCGCCACCGCCTCGGCCAGCGTCGCGGGCAGGTGGAACACCTGCTCAGGTGTGGCGAAGGACGCCGGCGCCGGCGCCACGGCATCCGCGCGCACGCCGTCATCCTGCATGCGCCCCATCGCCTCCAGGATGGGGCGATAGCCGGTGCAGCGGCACAGGTTCCCGGCCAGTGCTTCGTGCGCGTCGCCACCCTCGCGCGTCCAGGCCCAGGCGGACATGACAATCCCCGGCGTGCAGAAGCCGCATTGCGTGCCATCCGCATCCGCCAGTGCCTCGGCCACCGCGCGGCCGATGCCTTCAACGGTGCGGATCGCGCGGCCATGCATCTGGCCGAGCGTGGCGAGGCAGGCATTGATCGGCTCGCGCCGCGCGCCATCCTCCAGCACCACGGTGCAGGCGCCGCAATCGCCTTCCGCGCAGCCTTCCTTGGTGCCGGTCAGCCAAGCATCCTCGCGCAGCCAGTCGAGCAGCGTGCGGGTGGCGATGGTGCCCGCGGGCAGCGCCATCGGCTGTCCGTTCAGGGTGAAGCGGATCCGGTTATCTTGCATGCACGTAATGTGCGGCGCAGCAAGCCCTCAGCGCAAGCCGTCCTGGCCCTGAATCTGGTCGATGGTCAGCCCGCCGATGCGCGGCAGCGGCCGGCCGCCCGCCGCCAAAGCCAGGCAGAGCAGGATTTCATCGGCCATCGGCGCATCGGTCACGCGCGCCTCGATCGCGTCGAAATGACTGCGCACGAAGGCCGCGTCCTTGTGGCCGAGCGGCACGTCGATCACGGCCCCCATGCCCGCGCGCTTCTTCGCGGAAGGAATCAGCGCAGCACCGCCACCCAGCGCCGCGCGCACCGGCGCGCCCATCTTCGGGTGCAGCAGGGCGGCCGCGTGTTCCAACTCACCGGCCTCGCCCACGATGGCGGCCTTGCCATAGCCTTGCGCGCGCTGGCCCAAGGCGGCCAGCGCGCGCTCCACCAGCAGCGCGCCCAGCGCTTCGCCAGCTTCGATCAGCACCGAGACATCGGGGTTGTAATGCCCGGCCAGCGGGTTCTTCAGCACCGCGCAGGCGACGGCGCGGCGGATGGGCGGTGCGACGTCCTGGCCCATCTCGGTCAGCGTGTCCTCGACGAAGGTGACGAGTTTGCGGATCTTCATGCCTGCCTCCGATGGTTGGAGCGCCGAAGGCGCGGAAAGCTGAATCGGTGGCGCATCATGCAAGCTCCGGCACGCGCGCCGCGGGCGGCGTGTTGCGGCTGCGCGCGCCCACGCGCACCTCGCCATCGATCACCACCAGGCCGATGCCCGGCAGGTCACCCAGCGCCAGGCTCTCCGCCGCATCGCGCCCCGCGCCGCCAATCGGCGCGTCGATGAACACCATATCCGCCGGCCGCCCCGCCGCCAGCACGCCCTGTTCCAGGCCGCGCCATTTCGCGATGTTCCCGCTGCCCGAAGCGATCGCCAGGCCCGCATCCAGCCCGCCCAGGCTGGCCAGGAACGACACCGTGCGCAGCACACCCAGCGGCTGCACGCCCGAGCCTGCCGGGCTGTCCGTGCCCAGCACCAGCCGGTCCAGGCGGCCCATCTCGCGCAGGGTGTTCAGCGCATGCAGCGCGGTGCGCGGATTGCCATTGTGCACGATTTCGATGGCGCGCGTGGTCGCCGCCATCACGCGTGTCAGTTCCTCCGCTGCAAGGCTGGTCGGCCCGCCATTGATGTGCGCCACGATATCCGCATCGGCCGCCACCACCTGCTCGAACCCCATGCGATTCGACCCCGCGATGGAAGGCCCGCCGCAATGGATCATCATGTTCAGACCGGCCGCGCGCGCCCAGGCGGCGTGCTGCGCCACCTCCTCCGGCTCGCGAATCGAACCGAGGCCGATCTCGCCCAGCAACTGCACGCCCGCCGCACCGCATTCGGCGTAGTCGGCGGCGGTCATGCCGCGCTCCGCCACCGGGGCGCCAGCGATCACCTTGGCACCCAGCGGCCGGAATGCGGAGAAACAGCGTTGTGCCGCGATCGCCAGCGCCTTCACGCCCACCGGGTCCTTCGGGCGGCCTGGGATATGCACCTCGCCCGCGCTCAGCATGGTGGTGACACCGCCCTGCACGAAGGCCTCGATCCAACCCAGCTGGTTCTGCCGCGGCGTCCAATCGCCGAAGGCCGGGTGTACATGGTTGTCGATCAGCCCGGGCATGACCGCGCAGCCCTTGGCATCCCACACTGGCCCGGCACCTTGCAGCCCGCGCCCGATGGCCGTGATTCGTCCGCCCTCGATCAGGATGGAATCCGCATCCAGCACCGGCTGCGCGACATCGCCGCTGAACATCAGCCCGATATTCGTGATCAGCATCCGCATTCTCCTTGGTGGCGCAGTATTTGCCGGTTGAGTGCCGAACGAACAGCCCCTATGCCCGCAAGATGGATGCCTATTTCCGACCGACGTCACTGCCCGAGGCGCTGGATTTGATGGCGCGGCACCGCCCGCAGCCCTTGGCCGGCGGCACCGACCTTTACCCCTCGATCACCGGTGCGGAGGTTTGGGGGCCACGTCCCGCCTTGAACTGGCTGGACATTTCGGGGATCGCCGCGCTGCGCGGCGTGTCGGCCACGCGCATCGGCGCGCTGGCGACCTGGACAGAGGTGGCCGAGGCCGCGCTGCCGCCCCCCTTCCGCGCCTTGGAACAGGCCGCGCGCCAGGTGGGCGGGCGCCAGGTGCAGAATCGCGGCACGGTGCTGGGGAACCTTTGCAATGCCTCGCCCGCGGCCGATGGCGTGCCGCCCTTGCTGCTGTTGGACGCGGAGGTGGAGCTGGCCAGCGCGGCCGGCACGCGGCGCATCCCACTGTCGCAGTTCATCCTGCACAATCGCCGCACCGCGCGCGCGCCGGAGGAAATCGCGGTCGCGCTGCACATTCCCGCGCAGCCTGATGTGGAGAGCCGCTTCGAAAAACTCGGTGCCCGCAAGCAGTTGGTGATCTCCATCGCCATGGCGGCGGGCCTGGCGCGCTGGGATGGCGCGCGCATTGCGCAGCTGCGCGTGGCGATCGGCGCCTGCTCGCCGGTCGCGCGGCGGCTGCATGGGCTGGAGGCGGCCCTGCTGGGCGCGACGCGAGACGAGGCCGCGCACATCATCGCGCGGCTGCCATTGCCGGAACTCTCGCCCATCGCCGATGTGCGCGGCAGCGCCGCATACCGCGCGGCCGCCGCGCGCGAAGTGATCGCCCGCGCGGTGCTGGCATGAACGCGATGCCGCCGCCCCCCATCGCCTTGACCGTCAATGGCCAAACGCATGCGCTGCCCTTGCCGCCGGCCACGCGCCTTTCGGCCGCTTTGCGCGACACGCTGGGCCTGACCGGCACCAAGATCGGCTGCGATGCCGGTGATTGTGGCGCCTGCACCGTGCTGCTGGATGGCGCGCAGGTTTGCGCCTGCATGGTGCCGGTGGCGCAGGCCGCGGGCGCGCAGGTCACAACGGTTGAGGGCCTGGCCGGCACGCGTTGGGGTCAGGCGCTCGCCGCGTCTTTCCTGCACCATGGCGCGGCGCAATGCGGCATCTGCACGCCGGGCATGGTGATGGCCGCGGCCGAGCTTCTGACGCGCGACGCGACGCCCGATGAAGCAGCCGTGGAAGCGGCCCTGGGGGGCGTGCTATGCCGCTGCACCGGCTACCGCAAGATCACCGATGCGGTGCTGGACGCGCATCGTTTCCTGGACACGCCGCCGGTGCCGGAAGTCGGTGCGGTCGGCGCGCGCATCCCGCGCCTGGATGGCCCGGCAAAGCTGGACGGCAGCGAGCGCTACGGCGCCGATGCCGCGCCTGCTGACGCGCTGTGGCTGCGCCCGATCCGTAGCCCGCACGCGCATGCGCGGTTCACCCTGCCGGACATTCCGCAGTTTTTGGCAGCGAACCCCGGCGTCGAGGCGGTGCTGACCGCGCGCGACGTGCCTGGCCGCAATGGCTTCGGGATCTACCCGCACATCAAGGATCAGCCCGTCTTTGCCGAGCACACGGCGCTGTATCGCGGTGATTGCGTGGCGGCCCTGGTGGGCGCGCGCGATGCCGTGCTGCGCGCGGAATTGCCGGTGGCTTGGATGCCGCTCCCGGCGCTGGACGTGAACGCTGCGCGGGCCGATGGCGCGCCGCTGCTGCACGCGCATCTGCCAGGCAATATCCTGACCACAGGGCGCGTGGTGTCTGGCGCCGCCGCACCCGCCGCGCACACAGCGCGCATCGCCGTGCAGACCAGCTTCGTCGAGCACGCCTATCTCGAGCCCGAGGCCGGCTACGCGCAGCGCATCGGCGATGTGGTCGAAGTCTTCGCCTCCACCCAGGCCCCCTACATGGACCGCGCGGAAGTGGCCGGCGTGCTGGGCATCCCTGAGGACCGTGTGCGTATCATTCCA
This sequence comes from Alphaproteobacteria bacterium, assembly GCA_026400775.1. Lineage (GTDB taxonomy): Bacteria > Pseudomonadota > Alphaproteobacteria > Acetobacterales > Acetobacteraceae > Rhodovarius. Next base: position 12,945 of record JAPLOK010000199.1, read on the forward strand.
TCCGCCTGTGGCGGAGGTTTTGGCGGCAAGCTGGATGTCGCGGTGCAGCCCATGCTGGCGGTTGCGGCCTGGCTGCTGAACAAGCCGGTGCGCACGATCTACGCCCGCCCCGAATCCATGCTGAGTTCCACCAAGCGCCACCCTGCTTCGATCACCGCTGAAGCGGGCTGCGACGCGGCCGGACGGCTCACGCATATCCAGTTCGCTGGCGACTACGACACCGGCGCCTATGCCAGCTGGGGGCCGACCGTGGCGGGCCGCGTGCCCGTGCATGCCAGTGGCCCGTATCGCGTGCCGCAGGTTGCAGCGGTGGCGCGCGCGGTGCACACGCACAACCCGCCCTCCGGCGCATTCCGCGGCTTCGGCGTGCCGCAGGCGGCCATCGCGCAGGAGGCGCTATGGGACCAGTTGGCGGACGCGGCCGGTCTGGATCGGCTAGAGTTCCGCGTGCTGAACGCGCTGCGTGCCGGCGACACGACAGCCACCGGGCAACGCGTGGAGCATTCGGTCGGCCTGCTCGCCTGCCTCGAAGCGCTGCGCCCGCATTGGCAGGCGCTGCGTGCGCGCGCCGCCCACGAAAACGCCAGCGGCGGCACACTCCGCCACGGCGTGGGCGTGGCCTGCATGTGGTACGGCATCGGCAATACCGGCATGTCCAACCCATCGACCATGCGGCTGGAATTGACGCCCGACGGGCGGCTGACCTTCTTCAACGGCGCGGTGGATATCGGCCAGGGCAGCACCACCGTGCTGCACCAGATCGCGGCCGAGGCGCTGGGGCTGCCGGTCGCGGCCTTTGCGCATGTCAATGGCGACACCTTCCTGACGCCCGATGCCGGCAAGACCAGCGCCTCGCGCCAGACTTTTGTGAGTGGCCGCGCGGCCTTCGAGGCGGGGCGCGCGCTGCGCGCCGATATCCTGCGTCGCGCCAATGCCGGTGATGATGCGGTGCTGTCACTGGAAGCTGGCGTGCTGAGTGTGAATGGCGTGGCACTGCATCTGCACGAGACGCTGCGCGCCGAGGGCCGCTTCGACCCGCCCACCGTGCCGCTGGACGAAAACGGCCAGGGTATTCCCTATGCCACCTATGGCTTCGCAGCCCAGATCGCGGCACTGGCGGTCGATACGCGGCTCGGCACCATCAAGCTGCACCGCATTGTCGCCGCCCATGATGTCGGCCGCGCCATCAACCCGACGCTGCTGGAAGGCCAGATTCATGGCGGCATCGCGCAGGGCATCGGGCTGGCACTGATGGAGGAATACATCCCCGGCCGCACCGAGAACCTGCACGACTACCTGATCCCCTCCATGGGCGATGTGCCGCCAATCGACACCATCCTGATCGAGGACCCCGAACCGCTCGGCCCCTGCGGCGCCAAGGGCGTGGGCGAGCCCGCGCTGGTCGCGACCGCGCCTGCGATCTATTCGGCGATCCGCGACGCGACCGGGGCGGTGATCACCCGCGTGCCGGCCTTGCCGCATCGCGTTCTGGAGGCGCTGCGCCGTGGATAGGACCGCCCAATTCGGCGCGAGGGAAGGCAATGACGGCATCGTCCGCTGCGATGCCTGCCCCGTTCTCTGCCGCATCCGCCCCGGCCGCGCCGGCGCCTGCGACCGCTACGCCAACCGCGGTGGCGAGTTGGTGCGCGTGGACCCGCTGGTGCTGCTCTCGCGCGCCGAAACCGCCGTGCCCTTGCTCGAAGCCGACAGCACCTTCGTCACCGCCATCGGCGCCGGCACCACCTACCCGGACTACAAGCCCGCGCCCTTCATCGTGGAATCGCAACACCAGGGCATCGACACCATCACCGTCGTGACCGAGGGAATCTTCAGCTATTGCGGCCTGAAGGTGAAGATCGACACCGACCGGCATCTCGGCCCGGAAACCGCGCCCGTCCGCCACAAGGGCGAGCAGATCGGCCATGTCACCACCGCCGAATATGGCAGCCAGATGCTCTCGATCGGCGGTGTGCACCACCTGACCGGCGGCTCCAAGAAGGAAGGCAGCGTGACCTGTGCGGCGATGCTCGCACTCGCGTCCAAGGAAGCGCTGGAAGTCACCATCGATGGCGGCGCCACGCTGGTCATCCAGGCGGGAAAGCCGCCTATCGTGAATGGCGCGCCGGAGCGGCGCATGCGTGTGGGTTGCGGCAGCGCCACCATCGGCATCTTCGCGCAGCAATGGCAGGGCCATGTCGACGAAGTGATCGTGGTGGACGACCACATCACCGGCGTGCTGACCGAACACCAGGCCGGGAAATGCCTGGACATGCGCGCGGCGGGCATCCGCGTGCGTGGCCGGCGCTCCACGCCCGGTCGCTATTTTCAGGTGGCGCATCCGGGCACCGGCTGGGGCGGCACTGACATCACCGACCCGCTCGCCATCATCGAATCCATTGACGCCAAGACCGCCTGGCCCGGTCTGCGCCTGCTGATGACCAGCACCACCGGCGAGGATGCCGCCTGGTTCGAACTGGACGAAAGCCTCCGCCCCACACCCGCGCGCATGCCCGACGCCATCGCCGCCACTGTCGCGCGCATCGGCGAGAATTGCGAACCTGCGCTGACCTCCGTGCTGTTTATGGCTGGCGCCGGCGGCAGCTTGCGCGCCGGTGTGACCGACAACCCCATTCTGCTCACCCGCGCCGTGCAGGATGGCCGCGTGCGCATCACCATGGGCGGCGCGCCGTGCATCCTGTGGCCCGGCGGTGGCATCACCATCATGGCCGATGTGCTGGATCTGCCGGCCGGCGCCTTCGGTTACGTCCCAACGCCTGCGCTGGTCGCACCACTCGAATTCACGATGCCGTCCGCGCTCTATGCCGCGATCGGCGGGCATCTTGGCGCCGCCTTGCTGCTGGAGACAGTGCTGGCGGAATACGCAGCCAGCGCCCTCGTGGACCCCGCGCGCGGAGACCTGCCATGGCGTGGCAGCCCGGCCTGAACACCCGCACGCTCCCCGATGGCCGCCTTCTGATCGAGGAAGGCCCGATCCATCTCGTCATCGGCATCGAGGGCAGCCCCGGCGCGGTGCGCGCCGCACAGCAAGCCGCGGTGCAGCGCATGAACGGCCTGCTCGCCGCGCTGTGCGAGGAACTGCCCATCCTGCGCACGCCGCTGGCCGATGCCATGCCCGCTTTGCGCCACCCCGTCGCGCGCCGCATGGCCGAAGCCTGCTGGCCGCACCGCATCGGCTTCATCACGCCCATGGCCTGCGTCGCCGGCGCCATCGCCGAATACGCGCTGCAAGGCATCACCGACCTGCCCGGCATCACGCTCGCGCATGTCAATAATGGCGGTGACATCGCGTTGCACCTGGCGCCGCGCGCGCAGCTGCGCGTGGGCCTTTGCGCCAACCTCGCTATGGCATGGCGCTGATCCGCGCCGAGGACGGCATCGGCGGCGTGGCCACTTCCGGCTGGCCGGGCCGCAGCTTCTCACGCGGGATAGCCGACGCGGTGACGGTGCTGGCCACGCGCGCCGCCGATGCGGATGCGGCGGCGACCATCATCGCCAATGCCGTCGATGCCGATCACCCGGCCGTGCTGCGCCGCCCGGCGCGAACGCTCGATGCGGACAGCGACCTTGGTGACATACCCGTGACTGTGGAGGTGCGAAACCTGCCGCCGCCGCTGGTGTTGCTGGCGTTGGAACGCGGCGCGCGGGTGGCCGAACGCCTGCTCTCCCGCGGACTGATCCGGGCTGCGATGCTGCGGCTGAAGGGACAGAGCCTGATCGTGGGTGACATTCCTGTCACTCCGCTGTTGCTGGACAATGCCGTGCCCGGACTGCGATGATCAAGCGACGAAAGCTGGGGATGTGTGATGCCTGACGACAATGCGTCGCAGCACTTGAAACGTCGCCTTCTGGTGGTGAAGGGCGCGGCATTGGGCACCCTCGCGGGCACCGCGCAGGCGCAGGGGCCGAAATCCGGCTCGCGCGCGCCCGCGCCCAACGGCATCACCGATGCCGACCCGCAGGACCCGCCGAACCAGGGCCGTGGCGGCGGCGCCCAGCAACGTCCCGGTGGTGTGACGGATGCCGACCCACAGGACCCGCCAGGCCAGGGCCGTGGCGGCTCCGCGCAGCGTCCCGGCGGTGTCACGGATGCTGACCCGCAGGACCCGCCGGGCCAGGGCCGTGGCGGCTCCGCGCAACGTCCTGGCGGTGTGACGGATGCCGACCCGCAGGACCCGCCGGGCCAGGGCCGTGGTGGCAGTGCGCAGCGGCCTGGCGGTATCTCGGATGCCGATCCGCAGGACCCGCCGGGCCAGGGCCGGGGCGGCAATGCGCAGCGCCCTGGTGGCGCGCCGCCGCAGCAGGGCATGAGCGACGCCGATCCGACCGATCCGCCTGGCCAGGGCCGCGGCTCCGCCCGCCCGCCAATGCCCCAGCAGCGCCAAACCGGCGTGACCGACGCCGATCCGCAGGACGCCCCGGGCCAGGGCCGTGGCGGTCGCGGCCCGCTGAAGCCGACCTGACGCTACGCCTTGCGCGCCTGGTCATAGGGCGCATAGGGCGGGTGTTCGCCGATCGCGGACATGTCGATCTCGACCAGCACCGGACCTGGTGTCTCGAACGCGCGCGCCAGTGTCGGGCCGAAGTCCGCGATGCTGGAGACGCGCATGCCCGGCAGGCCGGCCAGCGCCGCCAGCGCCATCAGGTCGGGGCCTTGCAGGTCGTGGTAGAAGCGCCGGCCGGCGGCGAAATCCTGGATGTGGCGGATCACCCCGTAGCCGCGGTCATTCATCACCATCACCACCAGTTCGGCGCGTTCCTGCACCGCTGTCCACAGCTCGGGCAGGTTGATGGCGAAGCCGCCATCACCACACATCGCCAGCGCCTTGCGCCCGGGCGCGCCCAGGGCTGCGCCGATGCCCAAAGGCAGCCCAGGCCCGATCGCGGCCCCCACCGGATGCACGGCATCACGCGGGCCGAAGACAGGGAAGATCCGGTTGCCCCAGGCGGAGTTGCTGATGGTGATGTCGCGCACGAAGAGCGCATCGCGCGGCATCACCGCGCGCAGCGTTTCGGGGAAGGTTTCATAGGGACCGAGGCCGGCGGCATAGGCGGCGAAGGCGCGCGGCTTCAGCGCTGCCAGATCGGCCTGCAGCGCGGGCGGGCGGGGCGACAGCGCATCGGCAATGGCCTGCATCGTGAGCGCGGCATCGCCCTGGATGAAGATGTCGGGCGCGTAGGTGCGGCCGCGCGCGGCGGCGTCCACATCGACATGGATCAGCGGTCGCGGCAGTGGGAGCGCAAAATCCTGGGTTTCATGGCCGCGTAGTCGGCTGCCTACGACCAGCATGGCGTCACAGGTCGCGTAGAAATCGCGCACCGGCGCGCTGCCATTGCCGTGCAGGCCGCCCAGGCTTCGCGGGTCGTCCTCGGCCACGATGCCGCGGCCATTCCATGAATGCACCGCGCCGAAACCCAGATCGAGCAGGCGCATCGCGGCATCACGCGCGCCCTTGGCGCCATTGCCAAGCCAAAGCATCGGGCGCTCGGCGCGCGACAGGAGAGAGATTGCGGCGGCGAGTGCCGCGGGGTCGGGCGGCATGGGCGCCGGGATGTGCAGCGCGAAGGATGACCAGTCCGGGCGAGGCACTTCGGCGCGTTGCAGGTCGATGGGGATTTCAACGCTGATCGGGCCCATGGGCGGGGTCAGGGCGGCGGTGGCGGCGGCGGTCAGGACGCCCAGCGCCTGATCGGCCGCGCGGATGCGCAACGCCTGCTTGCACACGGCAGAGAGCATCGCCGTCTGGCCCGGCACGTCATGCACCGTGCCCATGTCGCGGTCGATGAAGCGCGTCGCGGTCTGGCCGGTGATATGCAGCACGGGTGAGCCTGCGAAGCGCGCTTCCACCAGGCCCGGCATGGCGTTGGCGGCACCCGGACCGGTCGAGCTGAACAGCACGCCAAGCCCACCGGAGGCGCGTGCATAGGCGTCCGCCATATGCGCGCCGCCCATCTCGCCGCGCGCCATCACATAGCGTACCGCATTGCGCTGCGAGAGTGCGTCCAGCATCGGGATATTGTGCACGGAGACGATGCCGAAGGCGGTGCGCACGCCGATGGAGGCGATGAATTCGGCGACCAGGTCTCCGACGGTGTAGGTCATGGCGCTTCCTCAGGGCTTGCTGCGCTTCAGGATGCGCGCGGGGATTGGCGCGGGCAACCGCCAGCATAGTCCGCGCCGTTTGGCGGCTTCGCCGCGGCTGGGCCATGGTCCAGACTCGCAGCTTCTGCGGTGGTGCCGTCGAGGTGAATGCCGGCTATCGCGGCGCGAGCGACGCCCAGGGCAATGACGTCGAATACTACGCCTTCGTCAGCGGCACTGATCCGCAGCGGCTCTCGCTCACCGCCACCATCCGGTTCAATGCGCCGTCCGGCGTGACAGCGGCGGTCGATCCGGCGCGCGTGCGGCTGGCGGCCGAACGCCAGGCGGCGGGGCAGATGCGCCCCTCCATCCCGCGCGCGCAGGTCGTCAGCTACGTGATCGTCACCTGTTCCTGATCAGCCGGCGCGGATGTTGCGCGCGCGGATGAGCGCGCCCCATTTGGCTGATTCACGCGCCTGATAGGCACGGAAATCCGCCATGGCGCCGACCACTGGCGTCATGCCCTGGGCCAGCAGCCGCTCCCGCACGCCGGCATCGCGCAGCGTGGTGGCGAAGACAGCATGGACGCGCGCGATGAGCGGCGCGGGCGTTTCGGCTGGCGCGAAGAGCGCGAAATCGGTGCTGCTCTCGAAGCCCGGCAGCCCGCCTTCAGCAATGGTCGGCACATCCGGGGCGAGCGCGCTGCGCTCGGCGGTGGAGACGCCGAGCGCGCGCATTGTGCCGGCCCGCATGTGTGGGATGGCGGTGATGGCATCGACGAAGGTTACCTGCACCTCGCCGGTCAATTGCGCCTGCGCGGCCGGGCCGCCGCCGCGATAGGGCACGTGCAGCATCTCGATGCCGGCCATCTGCATCAGCAGTTCCGTCGCCAGGTGGCTGGTGCCGCCATTGCCCGAGGAGGCGAAGGACAGTCGCCCCGGATTGGCCCGTGCGAAGGCCAGGAATTGCGCCAGGTTCTGGAAGGGTTGCGCGGGGTGGGTGACCAGCAGCTGCGGGTTGGTCGCCATCAGCATGATCGGTGCGAAGGCACTGTCATCATAGGGCAGGGCGCCCATCAGATGCGGCGCGATGGCATAGGTGGAATTGGTGCCGGCGAGCAGCGTATAGCCATCGCCGCGGGCGCGCGCGACGAAGGCGTGGCCCACCGTGCCGGTGGCCCCCGTGCGGTTGTCGACCACGAAGGACTGGCCGGTGGACGCTGCCAGATGCTGCGTCAGCGTGCGCACCAGCGCATCGGTGGAGCCGCCGGCGGGCCAGGGCACGACGACGCTGACCGAGCGGTTCGGCCAGTCGGATTGCGCGAATGCGGGCAGGGCGAAGAGGGGCAAGGCACGGCGGGCGATGCGCATGGTGTTCCTCACGGCAGTTCGATCACAAGGTTGAGCATGTCATCCACCAGCGCGACGGCGCCAGGGGGAATGATGGTGGTGCTCTCGCGTTCCTCGACCAGGGCTGGGCCTTGGATGCGCGCGCCTGGGGCAAGCGCGTAGCGGTCGAGCACCTGGGCCGCCACTTCGCCATGGGTTTCGGTGCGCAGCCTGCGCGTGCCGCGCGTCGCGCTGGCGCCGGTCGCCGCGCGGGCGAGCGAGATGTCCTGCGGTGCGGCGGCGGCGGAGAGGCGCCAGGTCAACGCCTCGATCGGCGCGTCCTCCATGATGCGCGCGAAGCGTTCGCGATAGGCGGTGAAGAAGGCTGTTCGGATCGCCGGCAGATCATGGGCGGAGAGCACGAGGCCCGGCAGCGGCACCGGGATTTCGAACCCCTGGCCGACATGGCGCATCTCGGCCACCGCCTGCCAAATGATGGCATCGGGCGTGGCGCCGGCTTCGACCAGAAGGGCTTCGCATTCGGCGCGCATCGCGGCGTAAAGGCTGTTGATGCGGTCCCAATCGAGGCGTTCGAGGCGCGCGACGAGGCTGCGCACGGCGTCGGTCGCGGGAGGTGCGACGAGGAAGCCGAGTGCGGAGGCGACGCCCGCGCCGATCGGCACCACGACGCGCCGCATCTTGAGCAGGCGCGCGAGGTTGCAGGCATGCACCGGCCCCGCACCGCCGAAGGCCACCAGTGTGTAGCGTCGTGGATCGCGGCCCTTTTCGGCCAGGTGCATGCGGGTTGCCGCCGCCATGGTTTCATCGACGATGCGCGAGATGCCGAGTGCGGTGTCGGCCACCGGCATGGCGAGTGCGGCGGCCACGCCCTGTTCGACCACGCGCGTGACGCCGCCCTGGTCGAGTGCCATTTCGCCACCCAGGAAATGCGCGGGGTCGAGGCGGCCGAGCAGCAGGTCGGCATCGGTCACGGTGGGTTCGGTGCCGCCGCGGCCGTAGCTGACGGGGCCTGGCACCGCGCCCGCGCTGCGCGGGCCGACCTTCATTAGGCCCGAGCCTGCTTCCACGCGCGCGATGGAGCCACCGCCCGCGCCGATCTCGATCATGTCCACCACCGCGACCTTCAGCGGCAGGCCGGAGCCCTTGGCGAAGCGGCGCACGCGGCCGGCTTCGAAGTCATGCTTGCGGTGCGGCGCGCCGTTCTCGACCAGGCACATCTTCGCCGTGGTGCCGCCCATGTCGTAGCTGACGACGTGCTCCAGCCCCGCCTTGCGTGCGATGAAGGCCGCGGCCATCGCACCCGCCGCCGGCCCGCTTTCGATCAGGCGGATGGGAAATTCCTTGGCCTCGCGCAGCGACGCGATGCCACCGGCGGAGAGCATGACATAGAGCGCGCCGGTGAAGCCGGTGTCGCGCAGATCGGCCTCAAGCTTGGTCAGGTAGCGCTGCATGCGCGGCTGCACATAGGCATTGGCGCAGGCGGTGCTGGTGCGTTCGTATTCGCGGATTTCGGGGGCGACGGCCGATGAGAGTGTGATGGGAATGCCCCGATGCGTGGCGCGCAGCAGGGCGCCGGCGCGCTCCTCGTGGCGGCTGTCACGGTAGCTGTGCAGGAAGGAGACGGCGATGGCCTCGGCACCGTTCTCGACCAGGAAGCGCGACTGTTCCAGGAGTGCGCTTTCGTCCAGCGGCAGCAGCACTTCGCCATCGGCGGAGAGGCGTTCGGGCACTTCACGGCGCAGCCAGCGCGGCACCAGGAAGGGCGGCGGATCCAGGAAGAGATCGTAGAGGTCGTAGCGGATTTCCTTCGCGATCTCGAGGCTGTCGCGGAAGCCCTGGGTGGTCAGCAGGCCCACCTTGCAGCCTGTGCGCTCGATCACCGTGTTGGTGACCAGCGTGGTGCCGTGGACGATGCTGTGCAGTTCGGCGGGCGTCAGGCCGGCTTCGCGCAGGATGCGGGCCACGCCCTCGGTGATGGCGCGCGAGGGATCGTCGGGCGTGGTCAGCAGCTTGCCGGTGTGGGTGATGCCGCGGGCTGCGTCATGCAGCACCAGGTCTGTGAAGGTGCCGCCGACATCGACGCCGATGCGCGCGGTGGGGCGTTGCGCCGGCTGATCCAGGCTGTGCGCCCGCGGCGCTGCGTCATCCGCGCTGGTCATGCGTAGTCCTCCGGCCGCGTCACGACACCATCGCGCAGGTCGGCCTCCAGCGCGGCTGCTGGGCGTGCCGCGGGCGTGCCGTAGCCGCCGCCGCCGGCATAGGTCATGGTCAGGCGCATGCCCGGCCCGATGGTGGTGCGCGATTTCGGATGCGGGCGCGTGCCGTCACTCATCCGGATATCTGAACAACCGCCCGGCGCGCCGCCCAGCACGCCGAGTGCGGGGTGCTCGCGCCGGTCCGACAGCAGCGACAGGCGCAGCGGTGCGGGGGCGCGCACCTCGATCTCGGCCTCCTGCCCCAGGCCGCCGCGGAACTGGCCGGCGCCGCCACTGTCCGGGCGGAATTGCTTGCGCCAGACCACCAAGGGCGCCACCGATTCGAAGGCTTCGATGGAACCGGCACCGGCATTGGTGGGGAAAGCCGTCGTGGGCAGGCCGTCGCGATGCGGCGCCGCACCCATGCCGCCAGAGGCAAAGAGAACCTGCGAAAAACGATCGCCATTGCGATCCAGCCCGGAGAACAGGCAGCGCATGGTGGGCGCGCCACCGCAATCGGCGATGACGCGCTCGGGCATCACGGGTGCCAGCGCGCGATAAATCGCGCCCGCCAAGAGATGGCCCGTCAACTGCCGCGCGGAGACCGGCGCGGGATAGGCAGGGTTCAGGATGCTGCGCTCCGGCGCGCGCACGGTGATGGCGCGATAGCTGCCCTCATTGCGCGGCGTGAAGGGATCGAGCGCGCATTTCACCGGATAGACCGAATAGGCATGGGTGTAGTTCCACACGCAGTTGATCCCGCGCGCGATCTGCGGGGATGTGCCTTCGTAGTCGATCTCCATCGCATCGCCGCGGATGCGCACTGTGCAGACAATGCGGGTCCTCTCGGCATCGAAGCCGTCCGCCTCCTGCACGGCGTGGTAGTCGCCGTCGGGCAGGGCAGTGATCGCCGCGCGCATCGCCGCATCGGTGCGTGCCGCCAGTGCCGCGCCCAGTTCGGCCAGGTCCGGCAGCCCCGAATCATCGAGGAATTCCGCTACCCCCGCGGCGCAAACCTGGTTCGCGGTGATCTGCGCCTCCAGGTCGCCCTGCACCTGGCGCGGCACGCGGGTATTGGCCAGGAACATCTCCAGCACATCGGCGTTCCACACCCCTTCGCGCATGATGCGCAGCGGCGGGATGCGCACGCCTTCCTCAAACACTTCCTGGCAATCGGCACCCCACAGCGCGCCGCCCACATCGGGGCTATGCGCGATGGAGCCCGCGAAGCCCACCAGCCGGCCGCGATGGAAGATGGGCGACACCGCGGTGATGTCCGGCAGGTGCCCGGTGGCGAGCCACGGGTCATTGGTGATGACCACATCGCCCGGCCGCCAGGTATCGGCTGGGAATCGCGCCAGGAAGGCGCGCGTGGTGCGTGGCAATATGCAGGAGAAGCTGGCGATGCCGCCGGTATTCTCCGACACCGAATTGCCTTCGGCATCCATCAGCACGGTCGCGAAGTCATTGCTCTCGCGCACGATGGTGGAGAAGGCGGTGCGCAGCAGCGCGGTCGCGGCCTCATCGGCGATGGAGATGAGGCGCGACCAATGCACTTCAAGGGTGATGGGATCCATCCATGGATGGCAAACCCGCAGCGTTGCCGCGTCAACCCCGCGCGAGCATCTGCGCCAGCAGCGCCACAGCCGCATCCGGTGAGAAGGGCTTGTGCAGCGTGGGCACGCCGCTGTGGCTGGGCAGCGGCGCATCCACCGCCTCGCCGCTGGCGATCGCGAAGGGAATGCGGCGCGCGGCCAGCGCATCGGCCAGGCGCCGGCAGGTCTCGCCCATCAGGTTCAGGTCCAGCAGGGCGACATGCGGCTGGGCGGTCAGCAGCGCCAGGCCGTCATCCACGCTGGCGGCCGGGCCCAGGACCTGCGCGCCGGCCTCGGTCAGCGCGTCGTCAAGCAGCATGGCGATCAGCGGGTCGTCCTCGGCCACCAGCACGCGTGCGCCTTCGAGCAATGGGGATTCCTCCGAACGGGGACATATAAGAGTCCCATTCCGCGCATACGTCACCCTCCATCTGAGGGGGTTTCGCGGCGCGCCGCGTGTGGTTACAACGGCCTCCCATGGCGCGGTTCGTATTCATCACCGGCGGCGTGGTCTCCTCGCTTGGCAAGGGCATCGCAGCGGCTTCCCTCGGGGCCTTGTTGCAGGCGCGCGGCTATCGCGTGCGGCTGCGCAAGCTGGACCCCTATCTCAACGTCGATCCGGGCACGATGTCCCCGTATCAGCATGGCGAGGTCTTCGTCACCGATGATGGCGCGGAGGCCGATCTCGACCTCGGCCATTACGAGCGCTTCACAGGCGTGCACGCGACCCAGGCCGACAACTGGACCACGGGACGCCTCTATTCCGACGTGATCGCCAAGGAGCGGCGCGGCGATTATCTGGGTGCGACCGTGCAGGTGATCCCGCACATCACAGACGCCATGAAGGACGCGGTGCAGGCCGACACCGATGCCTATGACTTCGTTCTGGTCGAAGTGGGCGGTACGGTGGGCGACATCGAGAGCCTGCCCTTCCTGGAAGCCATGCGGCAGTTGGCGAATGAGCTGGGCCCGACGCGCAGCATGTTCGTCCATGTCACGCTGGTCCCCTACATCCCCGCCGCGGGTGAGTTGAAGACCAAGCCCACGCAGCACAGCGTGAAGGAGCTGCTCGGCGTCGGCATCCAGCCGCAGGTGCTGCTGTGCCGCTGTGACCGGCCGATTCCGGAAAACGAACGCCGCAAGATTGCGCTGTTCTGCAATGTGCGTCCCGAAAGCGTGATCCCGGCCTATGATGCGAAGAGCATCTATCAGGTGCCGCTGGCCTATCACGCCGAAGGTCTGGACCGTGAAGTGCTGCGGCATTTCAACCTGAGCATCTATGGCGAGCCACGGCTCGATGCCTGGGAGCGGATTGTCGAGCGCATCACCAACCCGGAAGGCGAAGTCACCATCGCCGTGGTCGGCAAATACACCGGCCTGCTGGATGCCTATAAGTCGCTGAACGAGGCGCTGGCCCATGGCGGCATCGCGCACAACATGCGCGTCAAGCTCGACTGGGTGGACAGCGAGATCTTCGAGCGTGGCGAGGATGAGGTGGTGCGCCGCTTGCAAGGCGTGCACGGCATCCTGGTGCCCGGCGGCTTCGGCGAGCGTGGCACCGGCGGCAAGATCGAGGCGGTGCGCTTCGCCCGTGAACGGCGCATTCCCTTCTTCGGAATCTGCTTCGGGATGCAGATGGCCTGCATCGAGGCGGCGCGGAACCTGCTGAACATCCCCGGCGCATCCAGCACGGAATTCGGCCCCTGCGCGGAGCCTGTCGTGGGCCTGCTGGAGGAATGGACGCGCGGCAACCGGGTGGAGAAGCGCGAGGCCGGGGGCGATCTTGGCGGCACCATGCGGCTGGGGCAGTACCAGGCCGTGCTGGCCGAAGGCTCGCTGGTGCGTGCTGCCTATGCGGGTGCTGCCTCGGTGATGGAACGCCACCGGCACCGCTTTGAGGTGAACATCGCCTACAAGGACCGGCTGGAGGCCGCTGGTCTGCGGTTTTCCGGCATGTCGCCGGATGGATCGCTGCCGGAAATCATCGAGATTCCGGATCACCCCTGGTTCATCGGCGTGCAGTATCACCCGGAACTGAAATCCAAGCCGTTCGAGCCGCATCCGCTGTTTGCGGGCTTCGTGGGGGCGGCGGTGAAGCAGGCGCGGCTGGTATGATCGACATCCGCGACATCCGCATCGGCAACACCCTGCCGCTCGCCTTCATCTGCGGCCCCTGCCAGATCGAAAGCCGCGACCACGCGCTGGAAGTGGCCGACGCCATCGCCGCCATGGCGCGCGAGGCCGGTGTGCCGATGATCTTCAAGTCGTCCTACGACAAGGCCAATCGTACCTCCGTCTCTGCCCAGCGCGGCATCGGCATGGAACAGGGGCTGTCCATCCTGGCCGAGGTGCGCGCGCGCACTGGCATGCCCGTGCTGACCGATGTGCATGCGGCCGAGCAATGCGCGCCGGCAGCCCAGGCCGTGGATGTACTGCAAATCCCGGCCTTCCTGTCGCGCCAGACCGACCTGCTGTTGGCGGCCGGCGAGACGGGCGCTGCGATCAACGTGAAGAAGGGCCAGTTCCTGGCACCCTGGGACATGGCCAATGTCGCAGCCAAGATCGCCAGCACCGGCAATACCCGCATCATGCTGTGCGAACGCGGTGCGAGCTTCGGCTACAACACGCTGGTCTCCGATATGCGCGCGCTGCCGATCATGGCGCGGACCGGCTACCCGGTGGTGTTCGATGCCACGCATTCCGTGCAGCAGCCGGGCGGGCAGGGCAGTTCCTCCGGCGGGCAGCGGGAATTCGCGCCGGTGCTGGCGCGCGCGGCGGTCGCGGTTGGCTGTGCGGCGGTGTTCATCGAATGCCATCCCGACCCGGATGCGGCACCTTCCGATGGGCCGAACATGATCCCGCTGCGCGAGATGCCGGCGCTGATCGCGCGGCTGAAGGCCTTCGACCAACTGGCCAAGGCCGGCTGAGTGAAGCCCGATGTCTGGCGTATCGTGACGATCGGCGCCGGGGTCGGCGCGGCGGGTGTCGCGGTGGGGGCGATGGGCCTTTGGGCGGCGGGCGAGCCGCCGGATACCGGGCGGACGCTATCTCTGATTTCGGGCCTGATCTGCGTCGTCCTGCTGTCGAGTAACCTGACGCGGCGCTGAAGCCCTTGACCCGCGCGCGCCGGTATTGTGACTGGCGCGCATGCTCGACAAGACCTTCGACCCCGCGGCCTTCGAAACCCGCCTGTACCAGCGCTGGGAAGCCTCCGGCTGCTTCAATGCCGGCCGGACCTTCGACCCCGCGGCCTTCGAAACCCGCCTTTACCAGCGCTGGGAAGCCTCCGGCTGCTTCAATGCCGGCCGTGACGGCGCGGCCTATACCATCGTCATTCCGCCGCCAAACGTCACAGGCAGCCTGCATATCGGCCATGCGCTGAACAACACGCTGCAGGATGTGCTGATCCGCTTGCGCCGCATGCAGGGGCGCGATGCGCTTTGGATGCCGGGCACCGACCATGCCGGCATCGCCACGCAGATGGTGGTGGAACGCCAGCTCGCGGCCACGCAGCAGCCGGGGCGGCGCGAATTGGGGCGCGACGAATTCCTTCGCCGCGTCTGGGCCTGGAAGGAAGAATCGGGCGGCACCATCACCCGGCAGCTGCGCCGGCTGGGTTCCTCCTTCGACTGGCCGCGTGAGCGCTTCACCATGGACCCTGGCCTGTCGCGCGCGGTGGTCGAGGTGTTCGTCCGCCTGCACGAGAAGGGGTTGATCTATCGCGACAAGCGCCTGGTGAACTGGGACCCGGTCTTCCAGACCGCGATCTCGGATCTCGAGGTCGAGGCGCGGGAGGTGAAGGGTTCGCTGTGGCACATCCGCTATGAGGTGGAGGGCGGCGGCGAGATCACGGTCGCCACCACGCGCCCCGAGACCATGCTGGCCGATACCGGCATCGCCGTGCACCCCGAGGATGAGCGCTACAGCGCGCTGGTGGGCAAGCATGCGATCCTGCCGCTGGTCGGCCGGCGCATTCCCATCGTGGCCGATGAATATTCCGACCCCGAAAAGGGCACGGGTGCCGTGAAGATCACGCCAGCGCATGACTTCAACGATTTCGAAGTGGGCCGCCGGCACGGCCTTGCCATGCCCAGCGTGCTGGATGCCGAGGGGCGCGTCACGCTGGCCGAGATCGGGGGCGGCGATGCCTTCCTGAATGGGCTGGATGGCCAGGACCGGTTCGATGCGCGCCGCGCCATCGTGGCCGAGCTGGAAGCGCGCGGGCATCTGGTTCAGGTGGAGGCGCATACCCATCAGGTGCCGCATGGCGACCGCTCTGGCGTGCCGATCGAGCCGCGCCTGACCATGCAATGGTATTGCGATGCGAAGACGCTGGCCCAGAAGCCCATCGAGAGCGTCGAGACCGCGCGCGTGCGCTTCGAGCCCAAGCAGTGGGAAAACACATTCTTCGCCTGGATGCGCGACATCCAGCCCTGGTGCATCTCCCGCCAGCTCTGGTGGGGGCACCAGATTCCGGCCTGGTACACGCCTGATGGCCAGGTGGTCGTGGCGCGCGACGAGGCCGCGGCACAGGCGCAGGCACCGGGTTTGGCACTGACGCGCGATGCGGATGTGCTGGACACCTGGTTCAGCTCCGCGCTGTGGCCCTTCTCCACCCTGGGCTGGCCCGAACAGACGCCGGAGCTGGCCAAACACTACCCGACCAATGTGCTGGTGACGGGCTTCGACATCATCTTCTTCTGGGTCGCGCGGATGATGATGATGGGCGAGTTCTGCATGGGGCGTGAGCCCTTCGAGACCGTGGTGATCCATGGCCTGGTGCGCGACGCCAAGGGCGCCAAGATGTCCAAGTCCAAGGGCAATGTGATGGACCCCTTGGAGCTGATCGACCGCTTCGGCGCCGATGCGGTGCGGTTCACCTTGTGCGCGCTGGCGAGCCCTGGGCGTGACATCAAGCTGTCCGAACAGCGCATGGAGGGTTACCGCGCCTTTGCCACCAAGCTTTGGAATGCGGCGCGCTTCCTGGAGATGAACGGTATCCGCCCCGATGCCGGCTGGCCGCGTGAGGATGCCACGGCGCCGCTGGCGCGCTGGCTGATCGAGAAGACCGATGCGGCGGTGAGGGAAGCGACGGCGGCACTCGATGCCTTCCGCTTCGATGACTATGCCAACAGCGTCTACGCCTTCACCTGGGGAACTTTCTGCGACTGGTTCATTGAATTGGCCAAGCCCGTCCTGCAGGGCGAGGCGAGTGCCGAACAGGCGCAGATCAAGGGTGCGGCGCAATACGCGCTCGGCGCCATCCTGAAGCTGCTGCATCCGGTGATGCCCTTCGTCACGGCGGAGCTTTGGGAACAGCTGGGTTATGGTGATGCGGTGGGGCTGGTGACCGAGGCCTGGCCCGCAGCACCCGGCTTCGCCACCGCCGATGTCAATGCCGAGCGGATCGACTGGGCCATCGCCTTCATCCAGGAGATCCGCGCGGTGCGGGCGGAGTATGCCAAGGGCGATGCGGCCAATGCCAAGGCCTGGCTGAATGCGAGCCTGCCGCTGTGGCGGGGTGGCGCGGCGACAGACGAGGAGGGCGCAACACCGATGCTCGCCGACCTGGTTGGCACGCAGGCCGCGGCAGTGGAGCGGCTCGCACGCGTGACGCTGCTGGGCGACAAGGGCTACGGCATACGAGAGCCGGCTGTGGCCGATGCCGCCCACTGCGCCCAGATCATCTTCGATGGCCGCGTCTTCATGATCGATGTCGGCGCGCCGATCGACCGCGACAGTATTCGCCGCAGCAAGGACAAGGCCATCAAGACAATGCAGGCCGAACTCGACAAGACGCTGGCACGCCTGTCCAACGCCGACTTCATCGCCCGCGCCAAGCCGGAGGTGCGCGAGGAGATGGAGGAGCGCCGCGACACGCTGCAGCGCGACATCACCATGGAACAGGCGGCGCTGGCCCGGATCGGCTGAGCCGCCACCATCTTGCCGCGCCGCCCATCGCGCGCGACAAACACGCAACACACACGGAGCCAACGCCATGACCCAATGGGACAAGTCGAAACTGCCAAGCCGCCATGTCTCCATCGGGCCGGAGCGCGCGCCGCATCGCAGCTACTACTACGCGATGGGCATGACGAAGGAGGAGATCGCCTCCCCGCTGGTCGGCGTCGCCACTTGCTGGAACGAAGCGGCACCCTGCAACATCGCCCTCTCCCGCCAGGCGCAGGCAGCCAAGCGCGGCGTGGCCGCGGCCGGTGCAGCACCGCGCGAATTCACCACCATCACCGTGACCGACGGCATCGCCATGGGCCACCAGGGCATGAAGGCATCCCTGGTCTCGCGCGAAGTGATCGCCGATTCGGTTGAATTGACCATGCGCGGCCATTGCTATGACGCGATGGTGGGCCTGGGCGGCTGCGACAAGACGCTGCCTGGCCTGATGATGGTGATGCTGCGTCTGAACGTGCCGAGCGTGTTCCTCTATGGCGGCTCGATCATGCCGGGCAAGTTCCGCGGCAAGGATGTGACCGTGCTGGACGTGTTCGAAGCCGTCGGCACGCATGCGGCCGGCAATATGTCGGATGCCGATCTGGAAGAACTCGAACAGCATGCCTGCCCGGGCGCCGGCGCTTGCGGCGGGCAGTTCACCGCCAACACCATGGCCTGCATCTCCGAGGTGATCGGGCTTGCCCTGCCGCATTCCGCCGGCGCCCCGGCACCCGATGAGGAGCGCGACCAATGGGCCTATAATTCCGGCCGCGCCGTGGTGGACCTGATCAAGTCGCAGCTGCGCCCGCGTGACATCGTCACCCGCAAGGCGCTGGAGAATGCCGCGCGCATCGTGGGTGCGACCGGTGGTTCCACCAATGCCGTGCTGCATCTGCCCGCCATCGCCCATGAAGCCGGCATCGACTTCCCGCTGGAGGAAGTGGCCCGCCTGATGCGCGACACGCCGCACATCGCCGACCTCAAGCCCGGCGGGAAATATGTCGCGCTGGATGTGCACAACATTGGCGGCGTGCCGGTGATCATCAAGGCGCTGCTCGATGGTGGCCTGCTGCACGGGGACTGCTTGACCGTCACCGGCAAGACGCTCGCCGAAAACCACAAGGACATCGCCTTCCCGACGAACCAGGATGTGGTGCGCCCGGTCTCCAATCCGATCAGCAAGATCGGCGGCGTGGTCTCGCTGTTCGGCAACCTGGCCCCGGATGGCGCCATCGTGAAGATCGCGGGCATGCAGAAGCTGCGCTTCGAGGGCACCGCGCTGTGCTTCGATTGCGAGGAAGACGCCTTCGCCGCGGTGGAAGCCCGCGCCTACAAGGCTGGCGATGTCATCGTCATCCGCTATGAAGGCCCGCGCGGTGGCCCTGGCATGCGTGAGATGCTGTCGACCACCAGCGCCATCTACGGCCAGGGCATGGGCGACAAGGTCGCACTCATCACCGATGGGCGTTTCAGCGGCGCGACGCGCGGCTTCTGCATCGGCCATGTGGGGCCGGAAGCCGCGGTCGGCGGCACGATCGGCCTGCTGCAGAATGGCGACAAGATCATCATCGACGCGCAGCAAGGCACCATCGATGTCGTGCTCTCCGATGACGAACTCGCCAAGCGCCGCGCCGAATGGAAGCCGCGCGGGCACAATTTCAATTCCGGCGTGCTGTGGAAATACGCGCAGCAGGTGGGCCCCGCGCGCTACGGCGCGGTGACTCAGCCCGGCGCCAAGGCTGAGACACACACCTACGCCGATATCTGATCACAGGGGCGGGATTGCGTTACGCTTCTTCACCACGCCCACCGCAATCCCGCCGCAAACCCGGCTATGCTGCCCCTTCGCGCCTTGCCGGCGCGCAGCAGGAGGTTCGCATGCGTCGCATGATTGCCATGTTGGTCATGGCCGCCGGGCTTTCGGGCTGTGCCGTCTATCCTGACGGCACCATCGCCCCCGTGCCGGTCGCGCTCGCCCCCGCGCCGTACTATGTCGCGCCGCGCCCGGTCGTCGTCGCGCGGCCCTGGGGCTGGGGCTACCGGCCCCATTATGGCGGCGGCTGGGGCTATCGCCGCTGGTAGCGGCTACTCGGCCGCTATGGTCGCGGCTTGCGCAGGCTCGGCCAGGCGCAGCATGGCATGCACATCGGCCGCGCGATCCAGCCCGATGATGGCGTCGGCCAGACGGCTTGCCTGTTCGCGACCCAGAACCGCGTCGGCCAGGCCATGGAACTTCGCGCGCAATTCGGCCTCGGACAGGAAATTGCCCGGCTCGCCCTTGGGCACGATCACGAACTTCACATGGTCCTTGCCGCGCGCGCGCACGGTCAGCTTGCCGGCCATGTTGGTGGGGAATTCGGCCTGCACTTCCGGGTCCTGGCCAGTGGTGATCTTCGGCATCAATGCACGCAGCGTGGGGTCGTCCAGCTTCTCGTAGCTGTCCCAGCCGAACTCGCCATAGGCCAGCGCATTGGCCACCACGAACGGGCCGCTGAACTGGGCATCCACCACATTCTGCGGGTTCTGCTTATAGGCCTGCGGATGGCCCACCAGCGTCATGCCCTTGGAAGGCAGTCCCATATGCGCGCTCTCGATCTCATCGGCGCGCAGGCCCAATTCGGCGCGCAAGGCGAGTGCCGCATCCACCGCCGCATGGCCGTAGCGGCAGGATGGGTAGGGCTTCACCGCCGTCTCCATCAGCTCGAACACCGTGCCCAGATCCTGCACGGCGCGCGCCGGGTTGGGGTTGGGGGCATAGGCCTGCAGGAAGCCGTGGCGGCCCTCGATGGCCTCGGCAGCACCGCGGAAACCCTCGCGCGCCAGCAGCGCTGCCGAAAGCCCCGCCATTGCCGCCCAGCCCACCTGGAAGCGCTTGGTCCAGGCGCCATTGTGCAGGAAGGCCAAGGACCCCGCGCATTGGCTCAGCGCGATGCCGATCGCATCCGCCACCCGGTCCGCATCCAGCCCCAGCACGCGCGCAGCCGCGACCGCACCACCGAAGGCGCCGCAGGTGGCGGTGGGGTGGAAGCCGCGGTCGTAATGGTCACCGCCGGGCAGGGCCAGCGACAGGCGGTTGGTGACTTCATATCCGGCCACGATGGCCGCCAGCACGTCATCGCCGCGTGCGCCCACCATTTCGGCGGCCGCCAGTGCGGCCGGGATCACCGGCGCGCCGGGATGCAGCGTGCCCGCCGCATGGGTGTCATCGAAATCCAGGCTATGCGCGAAGACGCCGTTCAGCAGCGCCGCACCGGCCGCCGAGAAGCGCTCATTCTGCGCGAAGACCACATGCTGGCCGCCGGCAAAGCCCATGGCGCGCGCCATGCGCAGCACCGGCTCGGAGCTTTCCGCATCCACCCGGCCGCGCAGCATATTGCCCGCCAGGTCCAGCACCAGGAAGCGCACGCGCTCCTGCACGGCGGCCGGCAGATCGGCATAGCGGATATTCGCGCCATATTCGGCGAAGATGCGGGTGACGGCGGTCATGGGTGTTTTCCTCCGGGCGTTGCGGAACAATAGGCCGCGCGCCGCCGCCCGCCAAGCTTGTGGCCGGCCGCGCGGCTGTGGCACTGACAGGGCATGGCAGGGTTCAGCAGATCGATTCTGATCAGGGCGATTCCGGTGCTGGCATGCCCCGGCATCGCGCAGGCGCAACAAGGCAGCTTCGAGGCCTTCGTGGCCGCCATACGGCGTGAAGCCGCGGCGGCTGGTGTCTCTCAGGCCACGCTGTCCCGCGCCTTCCAGGGGGTGCGCCCGAATGAGCGCGTGCTGGAACTGGACCGCCGCCAGGCCGAGTTCACCTTGAGCTGGGAACAATATCGCGACGGCCGCCTGTCGCAGCAGCGCATCGACCATGGCCGCCGTGCCTTCTTCGAGCACAATGCGCTGCTGCAGCAGGTGGAACAGCGGTACCGTGTCTCCCGCCGCGTGGTGCTGGGCATCTGGGGGCTCGAGACAAATTACGGCGGTTTTTCCGGCAATTTCCGGGTGATCGAGGCACTGGCCACACTCGCCTGGGAGGGCCGTCGCGCCGCCTTCTTCCGCGCCGAACTGCTGGCCGCTCTGCGCATTCTGGATGCCGGCCATATCGCGCCCGAGCGGATGATCGGCAGCCATGCCGGCGCGATGGGCCAGCCGCAATTCATGCCCACCAGCTTCGAACGCCTGGCGGTCGATTTCGACGGCGATGGCCGCCGGGATATCTGGACCAATACCGGCGATGCGCTGGGCAGCATCGCCAACTACCTCGCCCGCTCTGGCTGGCGCGAGGGTGAGGGCTGGGGCTTCGAAATCCTGCTGCCGGCGGGCTTCGACATGAGCCTCGTCGAACCCTCGCGCCCGCGCGCGGCCGAAGAGTGGCGCATGCTGTCGGAGTGGGCGCGGATGGGCGTGCAACGCGCCGATGGCCGGCCACTCGGCGAGGGCAGGGGGGGCATCATCGTTCCCGCCAACCAGCAGACCGGCCCGCAGGTGTTCA